>QYQG01000049.1 GCA_007280375.1 Betaproteobacteria bacterium | reverse complement strand
TGCCCCCGCAGCACCGCCCCTATCCCTCACGCAGTCCTCATCATCCACAACGCCATGCGCCTATCCGACCTTAAAGTTCTCCACATCAGCAAACTCCTCGAAATGGCGGAGGCGGAGGGCATAGACAACGCCCATCGCATGCGCAAACAAGAGCTCATCTTCGCGCTCTTGAAGGACAAGTCCAAAAAGGGCGAGACCGTCTTCGGCGAAGGCGTGCTCGAGGTGCTCTCAGACGGCTTTGGTTTCCTGCGCACCCCCGAGACCTCGTACCTGTCTAGCCCGGACGACATCTACATCTCGCCCTCGCAGATCCGCCGCTTTAACCTGCGCACCGGCGACAGCGTCGAGGGCGAGGTCCGCACCCCCAAGGATGGCGAGCGTTATTTCGCCCTCGCCAAGCTCGGCACGATCAACGGCTACGCGCCCGAGGACATCAAGAACAAGATCATGTTCGAGAACCTGACCGCCCTGTTCCCGGATGAGCCCTACATCTTAGAGCGCGACACGAAGAGCGAAGAAAACCTCACCAGCCGCATCATCGACATCATCGCCCCGATCGGCAAAGGCTCGCGCGGCCTCTTGGTCGCCGCGCCCAAATCCGGCAAGACGGTGATGATGCAAAACATCGCGCACGCCATCACCGCCAACTACCCGGACAGCATCCTCATCGTCCTGCTCATCGACGAACGGCCAGAAGAGGTGACCGAGATGTCGCGCACGGTGCGCGGCGAGGTCGTCGCCTCGACCTTTGACGAGCCGGCCAGCCGCCATGTGCAAGTCGCCGAGATGGTCATCGCCAAGGCCCGGCGCTTAGTCGAACACAAAAAAGATGTTGTCATCCTGCTCGACTCCATCACTCGCCTAGCGCGCGCCTACAACTCCATCGCGCCGTCCTCGGGCAAGGTGCTCTCCGGCGGCGTCGAGGCCAATGCGCTGCAAAAGCCCAAACGCTTCTTCGGCGCCGCACGCAACATCGAGGAAGGCGGCTCGCTCACCATCCTCGCCACCGCGCTCATCGAAACCGGCAGCCGCATGGACGATGTGATCTACGAAGAATTCAAGGGCACGGGCAACATGGAGATCCACCTCGACCGCCGCATGGCCGAAAAACGCCTCTACCCGGCGGTCAATGTCAACCGCTCCGGCACGCGTAAGGAAGAACTGCTGATCAAGGCCGATGTCCTGCAAAAGACCTGGGTGCTGCGCAAACTGCTCTACCCCATGGACGACCTCGCGGCGACCGAGTTCCTCGTCGACAAGGTGCGCATGACCAAGAGCAACGCCGACTTCTTCGACCAGATGCGGCGCGGTTAACGCGGTTCCTATCGCGGCCATGGAACTCTTCCACCGCTTCAGCATCGAGGCCGCACGGCGACTGCCCCGCTTGCCGCCGGAACACCCCTGTGCGCGGCTGCACGGCCACAGTTTTCACATCGAGGTGCGCATCGCCGGTGCCTTAGACCCCGCCATGGGCTGGGTCTGCGACTTCGCCCTCATCACCGCCGCCTGCGCCGTCCTACAGCGTGAACTCGATCACCGCACCCTCAACGACATTGCCGGCCTCGAAAACCCAACCAGCGAACACCTCGCGATCTGGCTCTGGGCGCGTCTTCAGGCGCCACTCCCCGGGCTGGCTGAGGTCCGCGTGCAAGAAACAGCCAGCGCCGGCTGCCTCTATCGCGGCCCGGGTCAGTGATCGCCCCATAGCAACACACGGTGCAGAGAAAACAGAAAGACCCTTCTAATATCATTGTAATATGTATAAAGATATAATACGCGCTCCGTTATTCTGATAGAGTACCCACATGCGCACCCTCCTCCGCCTCCTCGCCCTGATGCTGTCCTTAGCCTTAATTACCCTCAGCGGTGGGGCGCGGGCCGCCGATGAGCCCCCCGTCTTGGTGAAGTTCCTCCCGGGGGTAACCTTAGAGCAGGCCAACGCCGCCCTGATCGCCGCCATCGTCAACAATAATTACACCTTTGTGCGCCAACAATCCCTCGATGCCCGCCTCGTTCCGGAGGCGCTCGAAGGTCGTCAGGTACGCATCGTCTATTTTTGCAACTTCGCCAAGATGTCGAGCGCCCTCAACATCGATGTCCGCGCCGCACAGGTCTTGCCCTGCCGTTTTACCTTGACCGAGGCCGAAGGCGGCGGCGTCAACCTCATGGCGATCAACCCGGCATGGGTTGCACAAGGCTGGAACAATCCCCTTCTGCAGCCCGATTGCCTAGCGCTCAAACGCGACTATCTCGCCATCATGGATGAGGTGGCCTTATGAAGACGCTACGCCAGATAGTCCTCGCGCTGACCCTGCTCGGCGCCGCAACCGCCTCGGCGTGGGCCGTCCCGCTACTCGCCAGCAAGGTCACCGACCCGCGCACCGCCTTTGATGACCTCACCATCGCGGCGGCCAACCTCGGTTACGCCATCGTCAAGATGCAGCCGGTCGATAGCGCCCTCACCAAGCGCGGTTTCGATGATACCCATGTACGACTCTTTTTTATCGGCAAGGCCGAGGCCGTGCGTGAGGCGGAAGAAAAGGCTCCCCTCTTGCTACAGATGCTACCGTTGCGCGTGGTGATGATCATCCGCAAAGAGGAGGTCGTTCTCATGAGTGATGACTTCGATCGCTGGCGGCAGATCTTTTCAGACAGCTGGTCTGTCCCCTTGCTGAACCGCTGGGAAGACGATGTACGCACCATCTTCCTCGAGTACGCAAACGGCTCAAAGCATTAATCGTTGCGTAAGTCTCTGCTGGAAATAATAGGACCTCGCCCGGTGGGGCGGGCTTTAGCCCGCCATAACGCGTTGGCGTCGTTGGCGGGCTGAAGCCCGCCCCACCGGGGTGCCCTTCGGTCCATCGTTGCAAACTCAGGCAGCGAGGACTGCAAGAACCTTCGCAACGATTAATAACACCGAGTAACGCCGACAGACATGCGCTCGGCCAAGCGGGTGGCCACCGCCTCGGCTGACAACGCACAGCCCAAGTCGCGCATCTGCGTCACCGCCAGCCCCGCATAGCCACACGGGTTGATCGCCGCAAACGGGGCCAGGTCCATCGCCACATTAAGACTCAGACCGTGATAACTACAGCCGTTCTTGATCCGTAGCCCCAAGGCCGCAATCTTGGCCGTCCCCACATACACCCCCGGCGCACCGGCACGCCGTTCAGCCGAGATCCCTACCGCCGCCAACACATCGATCACCGCCTGCTCCATGCGTCGCACCAATTCTTTGACCCCATAGCCACGCCGGCGCAGATCGACCAAGACATAACAGACCACCTGACCGGGGCCGTGATAAGTGACTTGGCCACCGCGATCGATCGCCAACACCGGGATGCCGACATCGTTCAGGATATGCTCGCGCTTGCCCGCTTGTCCCAAGGTAAAGACCGGCGGATGTTCGACCAGCCACAGCTCATCCTCGGTATCCGCCCCACGCGCAACGGTAAACGCCTGCATCGCCCGCCAAGTGGGTTCATACTTTGCTAGACCCAGATGACGCAGGCGAACGGTCACAGGGACGCGCCACCCACCCAAAAGGCATCGCCCTTGGCCAAGAACTCGTCCCACGCCAAGTAATGCGTACCGTCACAGGAGAAGGTCAGCGCGATCATGCCATTGAAGATATTCAAGGTCGCCGAGCGCAGATAAAAGGTCTCGTCGACAAAACGCAGGCGTTTGATGGTCAGCAAGATCTCGCGGATCCGTTCAGCGGGGATCAAGGCATCCGCAGGATAATCGTGGAGCGGGAAGGTCAGGCAGATGTCCGGCTGGATCAACCCCGCCATATCGAGCAGGCGATAGCGATAGGGGTCTTCCATCAGCCACACGGTGGCGCGACTGCTGGACAGATGCAACTTGCAATGGAAGATGCCGTGATCGAGGACGAGCTCCTCTATCACGCTCAAGACGGTATCAAAATGCAGGTCCATCTGACTGTCTGTGCGCGACTGATGGAAGACCGTGCCACGGATCGACGGATCGCCCTTGATCTGCCGCCAACTGCGCGATTCGTCGGCCAATTCGCGGGTCAAGGGCAGGTCGCGCAGGTCGAAGTCCGCGCCGATAAAACCCAGCACATGGCCGCTATCGTCGCGCACCAACTGGATCGCGGTCAGCGACGGGCGTTTGACCCGCATACTGATGTAGGCCTGCGAGAGCAGGAAACCGCTCGCCGGCACGGCTTCCCGCATGTACGGACGCGCCGAACGATCGCGGCCATAGTCGCCCGCATCGCGGCCGGTCTGCGTAAAGTTGTCGCTGATCTGGATGCCGTCGGGACGCAAGGCATACATAAACTTGCAATAAGAGATCGTCTGGATAGCGGCGGCCAAGACCGTGCCTAACCGCTCACGATCGCCCCATGCCGCACGGCTGGCCACGGCGATGTCGGCCAAGGGCTGTGCCAACATCTCCTTCAAGGCCCGCCGCTGCTCGCGGATCTGTGCCTGTACGGCGGTTTCTAAGACTGCGCTAGTCGCCAAAGTTTGTCCCCACTTCACGGGCGCTGGTGATCCACCCATGTCCCACTGGGACGGTCTTAACCTTACCGGCCACCTCAATCAACGGCACGGGCTGCGTCCCGTCACCCACGGCAGCGACCATGACGCCATAGACGCCTTCGGCGATCAGATCAGCCGCCGCCGTCCCCAGACGCGTGGCCAACAGGCGATCCGCCGCCGAGGGCGTACCGCCGCGTTGCAGATGGCCAAGGATGGTGACCCGCGCCTCTAGGCCGGTGAGCCGCTCCAAGGCCTCGGCGAGATGCAAGGTGCGGCCCGCCATCGCCAACTCGGTCGCCTCGGCCTTTTTCTTCTTGCTATGGTTTTGGATAGACGCGTGCATATCCATCGCCATCGCACCCTCCGCCACGGCCACGATCGAAAACGGCTTGCCGTTGCGACTGCGTTCCTTGATCGCGGCGGCCACGCTCTCGACCGCATACGGGATCTCCGGCAATAGGATGACATCCGCGCCGCCGGCGATGCCCGCGCCCAAGGCCAGCCAGCCAGCGTTATGGCCCATGATCTCGACCACAATGATGCGATGATGGCTATGCGCCGTGCTGTGCAGACGGTCGATGGCCTCGGTTGCGATGCCCAGCGCGGTATCAAAGCCAAAGGTCATGTCCGTGCCCCAGACATCGTTATCGATGGTCTTCGGCAGGTGCAAGACATTCAGGCCCGCCTCGTGCAGGCGCAAGGCGTTTTTCTGCGTGCCATTGCCGCCCAGACAGATCAGCGCATCGAGGGCGTTCTCGGCATAGTTACGCTGGATGACCTCCGTCACATCGCAGATCTGGCCGTTCACCAGCATGCGGTGCGGCTTATCGCGGCTCGTCCCCAGCAGCGTCCCGCCTTGGGTCAAGATCCCCGAAAGCTGACCGCCATCCAGCGCCATGACGCGGTTCTCGGCCAGACCCCGAAAGCCGTCCCGAAAACCGATCAACTGGAACCCATAATGGCCCATACAGGCCTTGCCCACCGCGCGGATGGCCGCGTTCAGGCCAGGGCTATCGCCACCTGCCGTTAAGATACCGATGCGTTTTTTATTCATGATTACACCCACAGAAATAAACCCAGATTACAGCACGAACTTTACAGCAGGATGACCGCTCAAGGCGCGATACACGGCGTCGAGTTGCGCCTGCGAGGCCACCGTCACCGTCAGCGTCAGCGAGAGGTAGGTTGCGGCCTTCGAGGCGCGCATCTCGACAGTCTCAGGGCGGAAATCGGGCACCAGCGCCAGCACCAGATCGACCATCTGCTGGGCAAATCCGTCCGTGCGTAGGCCCACCACCTTGACCGGAAAGGCACACGGGAATTGCAACAAGGTCTCGGCAGGTTCCATGGTGTCTAACGCTTCATCCAGGCGCGGTATTTAAGGCGCAGATTATCCCATAAACGGCCCAGCCAACCGGCACGCTCCATCGTATCCAAGGCCTGCAAAGGAAACACCCCCACGACGCGTCCGTCCGCGCTGACCTGCAAGCTCGCCCCGCCCTGGCCTTGCTTAAAGGGCGCCAGCAACGGCTCGCGTCGCAGCACCTGCGCCTGCAAGGGGCCGTGTCCACGGGGCACGGTGATATAAAAATTGCTCAAGAAACCCACCGCCAACGACGCCCCCTGACCGTGAAAGACCTCCAACGCGGCCACCGGTTGCCGCGCCGAATAAAGGCGCAGCGTCTCAAACTGCTCGAAACCATAGTTCAATAAACGCTGACTCTCTAGCGTGCGTTCCGATTCCGTCGCCGCCCCGATGAGCACCGAAAGCACGCGCCGATGATCGCGTTTAGCCGATGCGATCACGCCATAGCCCGCGCTCGCCGTATGCCCTGTTTTCAGGCCATCAACATGCGGGTCCAGCCACAGCAAGGCGTTACGATTTTGTTGCGTGACCCGGTTATAGCTCAAGGTACGCACCGCGAAACGCGGATAGTGCCCAGGGAAATCGCGCAACAAGGCCTGTGTCAAGCGCGCCAAATCACGCGCTGTACTGCGGTGTTCCGCATGCGGCAAGCCGGTCGCGTTCATAAAATGGGTCTGATTCATACCCAAGCGCCGCGCCTCTTTATTCATCAACACAACAAACTCCGCCTCATTGACGGCCACCACCTCGGCCAAGGCGATCGCCGCATCGTTGGCCGAGGCCACGATCAAACCCTTGAGGAGATCCTCCACGGTCGCCGGCACGGCAGGGGACAAAAACATCCGCGCCCCGCTCACCTTTAAGGCCGCATCCGATACGGGGATGGCCTGCGTCAGGCTCAACGACCGATCACGCAGGGCCGCAAAGCCAAGATAGGCGGTCATCAACTTGGTCATCGATGCCGGCTCCATGCTTTTATCCGCGTGTTGCTCGGCCAAGACGCTGCCGCTAGTCACATCCAGCAACAGCCACGCCCGCGCACTCAACACCGGCGGCGGCGAGGACGGGAGGGCGGCAGAGACCGCCAACGCCGACCACATCAGCCACAGACCCAGTACAGGGGCAACACCCCGCCGTATCAAACCACGGTTCATCTTAGCCCCACATCAATGCGTGATGCGGAACGGCTTGACGCCCAAGATCTTTTCCAGCGCCAGCGCGGCCGCCTCGGCCTCGGCCGGGGTCGCAAACGGCCCGGTCTGCACCTTGATCATCGTGCCCGCCTCAACCTTATGGATGCCGGGCAACTTGACCCCCTTGATGCGCAGCCACAAGGCCTCGACCGCCTCGGGCTTGGATACCGCCGCCACTTGCAGATAGAGGCCAGAGATCGCGGTCGGGGCCACGCTCACCGTCGTTGATGCGGCGGGGAGGGGCGGTGTGGTCGGCGCTGCAACCGGCGGTCGCGGCGCGATCACCGGCTTGCCATCTTGCACCTTATACGGCTTGAGCTTGAGTCGCTCAGCCAAGAGCTGGCTGACGCTATCGGCCTCCGCCTGCGTCGTAAACGGCCCCGCCTGGACGCGGATCAGGCCGCCGCCCTCTTTTTGCTGCACCCCCGCGCCATTCGAAGCCAGTGTCTGGCTCGCCTGTTGCATCAAGGCATCAGCCGATTCACGCTTGCTAAAGACACCCAATTGCAGCCAGATCGCATCCCCCGAGAAGACCGACTCAATCACCAATGGTTGAGCCTGGACCATCGCCGTCTCGGGGGCCTTATAGATGCGGATCGGCTCGGCCAAAGGCGCAGCTTCCGCCTCCGGATGGAGCAATTCGACCTCGACGCGGCCGACACCCTTCAAAAGGCCAAGCTTATGCGCCGCCGTATAGGACAGGTCGATCAACCTATCTTCATGGAACGGACCGCGATCATTGACCCGCACGACTACGCTACGACCGCTCTCCACATGCGTCACCCGCACGAATGAGGGGAGAGGCAAGGTGCGATGCGCGGCGGTCATCGCGTACATATCGTAGATCTCGCCCGATGCCGTCGGCTTGCCGTGGAACTTGCGTCCGTACCACGAGGCCAACCCCTTATGCTTATACGGCCCCGTCATATCCGGCGTATAGGTCACGCCCATCACCCGATACGGGTCGTTGGCATAGCGATGCGTAGACTCCTTGCGCGGCACGGCATCGGGAACGGCATCTAGATTCGCCGGTGGATTCGCCCCCGGGCCATCATCCTTGTAATAGCCGCCACCGTTGTACGGCGGCGCGGTCACCGTAGGCGTCAAGCCATTCGTCGCGGCAGAGGGCGCTTGTTGCGTGATCGGTGCGGCACACCCACTCAGCAAGCCAACCACGGCCATCACCACGGGCAGGCCAGAAATAGCGATAGGTTTCAGCAGCAAACTCATGTTTTTACCAGACTCTTATTAGACGCGACGCTCATCAAGATACCAAATCCTAACAAGACTGTCACCATCGAAGTGCCACCATAGCTCACCAAGGGCAGAGGCACCCCCACCACGGGCAAGATGCCCGAGACCATACCCATGTTCACAAAGGCATAGGTAAAAAAGGTCAGCGTGATCGCGCCGCACAACAAACGCCCAAACGGGCCCGAGGCGTTGTACGACAGGCTGAGGCCACGCAGGACGATGGCGGCATAGATCGCCAGCAGGACGCAGTTACCCAACAGGCCAAACTCCTCCGAATAGACGGCAAAGATGAAGTCCGTATGCCCCTCGGGGAGGAAGTCCAAGCGCGCCTGCGTCCCCTCACCCCAGCCACGGCCAAAGAATCCACCCGAGCCGATGGCGATGGTGGATTGGATGATGTGATAGCCCGCGCCCAGCGGGTCGCTGCCGGGATCGAACAAGGTTAAGACGCGCTGTTTTTGGTAGTCATGCAGGACAAAGTTCCATGCCAGCGGCAAGGCCGCGCCCATCACCAACACCAGCCCCGCCATCACCCGCCAGGCCAGCCCCGCCAGGAACAGGACATAAAAGCCCGAGGCCATGATGAGCAAGGTCGTGCCGAGGTCGGGCTGACGGAGGATCAGCAAGGCCGGCAAGATCAGGATCAGGAAGGCCAGCGCAAAGTGCCGCGTCGTCAAGGCCTCGTGCCGATAGTGCAAGTACGCCGCCATCGCCATGGGCACGGCCAGACGCATCAACTCCGAGGGCTGGATACGCGTGATGCCGATATGGAGCCAGCGCCGCGAGCCGTTAACCACATCGCCGGCCACCGCCACCCCCACCAGCAAGAGCACACCCACGACATAGAGCGGCGCGGCAAAACGGATCAACCGTTGCGGCGGCAGATGCGACAGCAACACCATCCCGGCCAAGGCCACCGTCATGTTGATGAGATGACCTTGCAGATACGCGCCCGAGGTCGCGCTCGCCACCGTCAGCGTACTCAAGGTCAGCAAGGCCGCAATCAGGCCCATCAAGACCGGGTCAAGATGGCGAAACAGCCTGCGCCAAGCCAGCCGTAATTCTTGATTAATCTGCATGATCCGCCTCCGTCGTCTCGCTCGCCACCGCGTCCGCCAGCCCCGGTGCGGGCATCACCGCCGCGCCCACAGTCACCTGGCCAGAAAACCAATAATCCAACACCTTACGGGCGATCGGCGCGGCTGTCGAACCGCCGTGACCGCCATTTTCCACCATCACCGCCAAGGCGATGCGCGGCTTATCCGCCGGCGCAAAGGCGATAAACAAGGCATTGTCCCGATGTCGCGCCGAGCCGCTGACGCTACGACCCGACGCATTCATCGCCACCACCTGCGCCGTACCCGTCTTACCGGCAAAGGTATAGGCCGCGCCCGCACCCGCACCCGAGGCCGTACCGCCCGGTTGGGTCACGGCAAACATCGCCTCTTTCACCAGCCGCAGATGTTCCGGTTTCAGCGTAAGCGTGCGCACCACCTCGGGTGCGGCCATGCGGATACGGCCGTCCTTGGGGTCGCGCCACGAGCGGATGATCTGCGGTTTATAGACCACACCATCATTGGCAATCGCCATCGTCGCCACCGCCAACTGCATCGGCGTGGCTAGCACATAGCCTTGACCGATGCCGGCGATCACCGTCTCGCCTGGCCACCACGGCTGCTTAAAGCGTTTCTGTTTCCAGGCCGCGTTCGGCATCAACCCCGCCAACTCCCCATCGAGATCCACCCCGCTGCGCGTGCCGAGACCAAACTGGAGCAAGAAATCGTGCATCCGCTCGATGCCCATCTCGTGCGCGAGTCGGTAGTAATAGGTATCGCACGAAACAACAATAGATTTCTTCAGATCCACCGTCCCGTGGCCGTCCTTCTTCCAGTCGCGATAGCGATGCCCACCGCCGCCCAGACTGAAATAACCCGGGTCAGCGATGCTGTCATCGGGTTTACGCAGGCCCAACTCCAACCCGGCCAAGGCCATGAAGGGCTTGATCGTCGAGCCGGGCGGATAGACCCCGCGCAAGGCACGATTCAACAACGGCTTATCTAAAGACTCGTTCAGCTCGCGCCAAGTCGCCTGATCGATGCCATCCACGAACAGATTAGGGTCATAACCCGGCTTAGACAACAAGGCCAGCAGCCCCCCGTTGCTCACATCTAAGGCCACCAAGGCGCCGCGATACTCGCCAAACGCCGCCTCGGCCACCTGTTGTAGACCGGCATCGACATGCAAGGTCAGGTTCATCCCCGCGACGGCCGGGGTCCGGCCTAGGCTGCTCACCGATCGCCCCGCCGAGTCCACCTCGACATGATCAAAACCCATCTGCCCGCGTAACCAGGGCTCGTAGCGTTTCTCGACCCCCGCCTTGCCGATCGAGTACGCCCCCCGATAGTCCAGCCAGCGCCCCTCCTCCTGCAAGTGCTGTTTGTCCTTCTGACTGATGCGGCCGGTATAACCGATCAAGTGCGAAAAGGTAGCCCCAAAGGGATACGAACGCCAGTCACGGGTGCGCAACTCCACGCCCGGAAAACGATAGCGTTGCGCCACAAAACGCGCCACCTCAACCTCGGTCAGGCGTTGCCGTATTATCACCGCTTCAGCGGGGCGACTATCGGCACGCACGCGCTGATAACGGCGGATATCGGTCGCGTCGATCCGCACCACCGTGCCCAACTCCGCCCACAAGACGGGCAGGTTCGTGAACTTTTCGGGGATAACCTCCAGCGCGTAGCCCCAATCCCCCGAGGCCAGCACCACACCATTGCGGTCATACAAGACGCCCCGAGGCGGGATACTCGGCACCCGAGTAATATGATTCGCCTCGGACAAGGCACGGTAGTGGTCGCGTTCTATCAGTTGCAACCACGCAAAACGCAACAACAACAGACCAAATAAGGCCAGCACGACCCAGACGGCAACCTGACCGCGCCGCTGGAAATCCTCGCGGACCCGCGCTGTCACGATGGCGTGCTGCGTGACGACGGCTGATAGGCTACCGTCACGCGCCCTGTCCCATCCAATAGCCAGGCCAGCCCCGGCCAGGTCACTGCGGCGGTGATGCCCGAGGCCATAAACCAGGCATCGACAACCCCTCCGAACAGCGTCCCCAAGGCCAAGGTCAACAGCGTTGCCGCGACGAGGACTAGGGCCAGATGCGCGGCGCGCGCACCCCACGCAAAACCGCCCAGACGGACGCGCAGCCGCAACACGGTGTAGGCGGCCGCGCTATAGGTCAGGGCATAGCCCCCCAACCACGCACCGCGCTCGACATCCACCAACAGCCCCAACGCAAAGGCGGTGCCTATCCCCGCATACAACGGTGCGCGCCACGCCCAATAGAGTAGCGTCATCAACAGGAAATCCGGCGCCCAGCCAGCCATAGCCGCAGGCCAAGGCAGCCAAGTCAGCAACACGGCGAGCAGCAGCGTGAGGCGCACCCAGCCTGGACGCGTCGGCAGCTCCAAGGCATAGCCCTGCAAGATCAATGGCTTATTCGGCGTCATGGCGAAGGGACCGCGTGCGCGGGGAGATTAAAGACGAGGAAAGGCCCGCTATGCCCCACCCCGGCGACGGGCCGCGCCAAGGCACTGGCGAATGGCGAACCGCGCTTAGGGGGGTGTATCACCTGCACCCGCGCCACCGGCAGACCCATGGGGTAGACCCCATCCAGCCCCGAGGTCACCAACAGATCGCCCACGGCGAGGTCGGCATGCTCATCGAGTTGCGGGATCTCGATCGCCCAGTCAGACCCCATGCCCTGCACTAGCAGGCGCAGACCGGTGCGCGCACTTTGTACGGGGATCTGTAACTGGCGTGCCACAATCGTCGTTACCTCGCTGTAGGTCGCATCGACGCGCGTGACCTGACCCACTAGGCCGAGTGCATCGACCACCGGCGCACCGGCCTGTATCCCCGCCTGTGCGCCCCGGTTAAGCAGCATGCGCCGCCCAAACGGGCCTTGCGGAACAACCATCGCCTCGGCCACGATCGCCTGCCGCCCGGCGGGCAACGGCAACGCCAACACAGCGCGCAGCCTAGCGTTCTCGGCGCGGAGTTCCGCCTGCGTCAACTGCCCTGCCTGCAAGATCGCCTGTCGATGTGCTTGTGCCTGCCGCTCGCGCAACAGGGCTTGATGCTGGATCAAGAAATCATTCGCATCCCCAAACGCCTCGAACGGTTGGGCCAAGAACCATTGCAACGGGGCGGTCACCTCGGCCAAGCCCCCCCGCAAGGACGGCATCAAGCCCTGCCGCGCATCGACAAACATCAAGGTCGCGCTCACCGCCACGGCGATGGCCAGACGCCCGTTAAGGCCGATGACGCGCGAGAACAACGGCTCGTGTTGCGTGTCGGTCATGGCTGTCGTCATACTGGGCGACCCCGCGATTTATTCGTGGGTGAATATGGTCGAGAGGCGGTCCATCTCTTCGAGGGCGCGGCCCGAGCCACGCACCACGCAGGTCAGCGGATCCTCGGCGATAAAGACCGGCAGCCCCGTCTCTTCACGGATCAAACGATCGATATTGCTCAACAAGGCCCCGCCGCCGGTCAGCACCATGCCGCGCTCGGCGATATCCGCGCCCAACTCCGGCGGGGTCTGCTCTAGCGCTGCCTTGACCGCCGCCACGATCGCGTTGAGCGGGTCCGACAAGGCCTCCAGGATCTCATTGCTGGTCACCGTAAAACTGCGCGGGATGCCCTCGGCGAGGTTACGGCCCTTGACCTCCATCTCGCGCACCTCGGTGCCCGGATAGGCCGAGCCCATCTCCTTTTTGATGCGCTCGGCCGTGGTCTCGCCGATCAACATCCCGTAGTTGCGGCGGATGTAGCTGATGATCGCCTCGTCAAACTTGTCGCCGCCGACGCGCACCGAGGTCGAATAGACCATGCCGCCCAAGGAGATCACGCCGACCTCGGTCGTGCCGCCACCGATATCGACCACCATCGAGCCGGCCGCCTCGGCCACCGGCATATTGGCACCAATCGCCGCCGCCATGGGCTCTTCAATCAGATAGACCTGCCGTGCCCCGGCGCTGATCGCGGATTCACGAATGGCGCGGCGCTCCACCTGCGTCGCGCCCGACGGCACGCAAATGATGATGCGCGGACTCGGGTGGAACAAACGCGTGTCGTGTACCTTCTTGATGAAGTATTTCAGCATCTGCTCGGTGACATTAAAGTCGGCGATCACGCCATCCTTCATCGGCCGAATCGCTTGGATATTGCCTGGGGTGCGGCCCAGCATCAACTTCGCCTCGCTACCCACGGCCTGCACCACCTTTTTACCGGTCATGCCCTCTTGGCGGATCGCCACTACCGAGGGTTCGTCCAACACCACGCCCTTACCGCGCACATAGATAAGGGTATTGGCCGTGCCGAGGTCGATCGCCAAGTCTGTAGAGAAGTAGCCGCGCATAGAACCGAACATGGTATAAATCCTGAGTAAAAGTAGCCGCGTATGATACCCTAGGCCGTTCCGTTATAAAGCCTTTATCCTCACATTTATCTAACCCGTTCGTCATGAGCCTAAGCCTAGAAGACATCCACCGCATCGCCCATCTCGCCCGCATCCGTCTCGCGGACGAGGCCGAGGCTATCCGCACCCAAACCCAGTTAAACGGCCTGTTCGACTTGGTCGCCCAGATGCAAGCGGTTGATACCACCGGCATCGCCCCCATGTCCCACGCCCGCGATGTCCAGCAACGCCTGCGCGCCGATGTCGTCACCGAGGTCGACCAACGCGCCGCCTTGTCTGCCATCGCACCGCAGACGCAGGACGGCTTGTATCTCGTGCCGAGGGTGATCGAATGAGCCTGCTCACCCAACACGCCCAGCAACTCGCCGCCGGCGCGGTCTCCAGCGTCGAGCTCTGCCAAGACTATCTCGCCCGCATCAAGGCCCATAACCCCACGCTCAACGCCTTTATCACGGTTGATACCGAGCGCACCCTCGCCGAGGCGCGCGCCGCCGATGCCCTGCGCGCCGCTGGCCAAGCGGGGCCGTTGACTGGCGTACCGCTGGCACACAAAGACATCTTCTGCACCGAGGGTTGGCTGACCACCTGTGGCTCCCGGATGCTGGCTAACTTCGTCGCCCCCTATGATGCCCATGTCGTCAGCCAGTTCAAGACGGCGGGGATGCCCTGTCTAGGCAAGCTCAACATGGACGAATTCGCCATGGGTTCGTCAAACGAGAGCAGCTACTTTGGCCCGGTCAAAAACCCGTGGGCATTAGCTGCCGTGCCGGGTGGCTCGTCGGGGGGGTCGGCCGCCGCGGTCGCCGCCGGCTTGTGCCCGGTTGCCACCGCCACCGACACGGGCGGCTCGATCCGTCAACCCGCCGCGCTCTGTGGCGTCACCGGCATTAAGCCCAGCTACGGCGTCGTCTCTCGTTACGGCATGATCGCCTTCGCCTCCAGTCTCGACCAAGCCGGCGTGATGGCGCGCTCCGCCGCCGACTGCGCCTTGGTCCTCTCGGTCATGGCCGGCCCAGACCCACGCGACTCCACCAGCCTAGAGCGCGAACGCGAAGACTACAGCCGCGACCTCAACCGACCGCTCACTGGCCTACGCATCGGCCTACCGAAAGAATTTTTCGCCGCCGGCATGGCCGCCGATGTCGAGGCCGCCACGATCAACGCGTTAGACGAATACCGCCGCCTAGGCGCGACCACCGTCGAGGTCAGCCTGCCCAATTCAGGGCTTTCCGTGCCGGTCTACTATGTCCTCGCCCCGGCCGAGGCCAGCTCCAACCTGTCGCGTTTTGACGGCGTACGCTACGGCCACCGCGCCGCCGCGTACAAAGACCTCACCGAGATGTACGAAAAGACCCGCGCCGAAGGCTTTGGCGCCGAGGTCAAGCGGCGCATCATGGTCGGCGCCTATGTCCTCTCGCACGGCTATTACGACGCCTATTATCTGCAAGCGCAAAAAATCCGCCGCCTGATCGCCAACGACTTCACCGAGGCCTTCAAACACTGCGATCTGATCATGGGGCCGACCACGCCGACCACCGCCTTCAACCTCGGCGAAAAGGCCGACGACCCGTTGCAGATGTATCTATCGGACATCTACACCATCGCCGTCAACCTTGCCGGTCTGCCCGGCATGTCCGTGCCCTGTGGCTTTGGCGCGGACGGTCGTCCGGTGGGGCTGCAAATCATCGGCGACTATTTTGGCGAGGCGCGCATGTTAAACGCCGCGCACCGCTATCAAGGCGTCACCGACTGGCACGCCCGCCGCCCGGAGGGCTATTAATCATGGCATGGGAAATCGTCATCGGACTTGAGGTCCACACCCAACTCACCACCCAGAGCAAAATATTTTCGGGGGCTTCCACCGCCTTTGGCGCCGCGCCCAACACCCAAGCCTGCGCGGTCGATCTCGCCCTGCCCGGCGTCCTCCCCGTCCTAAATAAAGGCGCGGTCGAACGCGGCATCCAATTTGGCCTCGCCGTCAAAGCCACCATCAACCGCGAAAACCGCTTTGACCGTAAAAATTATTTTTACCCAGACCTACCAAAAGGCTATCAAATCAGCCAACTAGAGCGGCCCATCGTCGAAGGCGGGCAGATCATTATCCAAGTCGGCGACGCGCAGAAGACCATCCGCCTCACCCGCGCCCACCTCGAAGAAGACGCCGGAAAATCGCTGCACGAAGCCTTCCACGGCATGACCGGCATCGACCTCAACCGCGCCGGCACGCCGCTCCTCGAGATCGTCTCCGAACCCGACCTACGCTCGGCGGCCGAGGCCGTCGCCTACGCCCGTGCCTTGCACACCCTCGTCACCTGGATCGGCATCTGCGACGGCAACATGCAAGAAGGCAGCTTCCGCGTCGATGCCAATGTCTCGGTGCGCCCGCTCGGTCAGGCCGCGCTCGGCACCCGGCGCGAGATCAAAAACCTCAACTCGTTCAAGTTCCTAGAACAGGCCATCCGCTACGAAGCGGCCTGGCAGATCGAGCAGATCGAAGACGGCCGGCGCATCGTCCAGGCCACCGTCTTATTTGACCCCGACAGCGGCGAGACACGCATGATGCGCAGCAAAGAAGACGCGCACGACTACCGTTATTTTCCCGACCCCGACCTCTTACCCGTGCGCATAGACGCGGCTTGGATAGACCAAATCGCCGCCGCCTTACCCGAGTTACCGCAGGCCAAACAGGCGCGCTACCAAGCCGAATCCGGCCTCTCCGCCTACGATGCCGCCACGCTAACCGGCACCCGCGCCCTCGCCGAATACTTCGAGGCCGTCGTCGCATTGATGCCGACACCCGACGCAAAACTGGCCGCAAACTGGATCATGGGCGAGCTTTCCGCCGCCTTAAATCGCGCCGAGATCGACATCCAAGCCAGCCCCATCGCCGCCGCCCAACTCGCCCAATTATTAACCCGCCTGCAAGACGGAACCCTCTCCGGCAAACTCGCCAAACAAGTCTTCGAAATCCTGTGGCGTGACGGCGGCGCGGTTGACGCCATCATCGAGACGCATGGCCTAAGACAAATGTCCGACACCGGCGCGCTCGACGCCCTCATCGACAGCGTCCTCGCCGCCAACGCCAAGTCCGTCGCCGAATACAAAGAAGGCAAAGAAAAAGCCTTCAACGCCCTAGTCGGTCAATGCATGAAGGCCACCCAAGGCAAAGCCAACCCCGCTGAAGTCAACGCCCGCCTAAAGGCACGCCTAGCCTAACGCCCCACCCTGTGGGGCGGGCTTCAGCCCGCCAATTAAAGAATCAAGGACAACCGCCATTCCACGGTGAATTTGTTCTCACCGTTTACGGCGTCATTCCCTCCCTCGACAACCCCATTCGAGGGGGCAGGCTGCGGAGGGAATCCAGTTATTCGCCCTGTAGGAGCGGGCTTGCCCGCGAACAGGGGTAATTGGGGACAGACCACGATTAATTAATCAACGGCATCTCCGATCTCAGCCCAGCGGCCTGGCTTGGCCGTCCGGCCTTCCCGGGCAACACCCTACGATCCAAGGCCGTAGCGACTTCCGTCGCAAAGCGCTCGTTTCCCAATACAAAGTTGCCATTGGTTGTTCTTCTCAGCGCGTCTACAAATACAGGGTCAAGCGCATCGCGGAACAACGCCGCATAGGCCGCTTGCCGACTTGGCGCGTCCAGGCCCATAGCGGCATAAATCGGATGATGTCGAATCAAGCTATCCTCTTTACCGCGTGCGTTAGCGTGATAACTCGACCAGCGATAATCGACTGGATGACTCACCATCCCCGCGCGGACCGGGTTAAGCTCGATATAACGCTGGCACGCTAGCAAATACGCATCATCTTGAACAAGGCACGAACGAAAGCGGCCCTCCCACAAGGACCCGCTGCGACGATAGACGCGATTAATATGTTGCACATAACGCTGTCCAAGTGCCTTCATCATCAAGCCGGGGGTCTCGGCGCGATCTGCCGACACCAACAGGTGCACATGGTTCGTCATCAGCACATAGGCGTGAACATGCCCGCCAAACTTGTCCGCGTACTCCGTCAACCAATCAAGGTAAAGGACATAATCCGCGTCAGCGAAGAAACAGGCCTGACGATTGTTACCCCGCTGAATCAAATGCAACGGGACATTAGCAAGCACGAGACGAGACCGGCGCGGCATATGACATCCATCAAAAAGGCAGGCGAACTAGCCTAGCATAAAATCGTGGTCTGTCCCCAATTACCCCAATTACCCAATTACCCTTCGATGGGGACCGAGCGGTCGTAAAGCGTTTCAGGGGCGATATCCAGATTACCTGGCCAGCATACCGTATCTAGGGCGACAAACGCCTGCTTAAACAAGGAAATATCCTGAAGCCGTGTAAAGACGCCCTGAGTCAGATAGGGGCGCGCATCAAACACGCGATGATCCCCCGTGTTAAACCACAGGTCCAGAGAAAAGTCCTCTCTAGGGATGACATGCGTAACAGATTCCATAAAACCTCCTAGCGCAACGGTTCTATGGCGAACGGGGTTTGCCCATTAATGGCAAGATCCCAATCAGCCAACAACGACTCGCGGTGAATCTCTATCCATGCCTGAACCAATCGCGCTTTGGAAACAGGGATCTCCCCAGCCAGAACGATCCATCTAAAATAGAGAAAGAGGCGTCCTGTCCTTGATATTTCGCGTGAATATGGGGCAGCTTGTGCCTCTCATTGTCGTAAAAGTAAAGGCTGATGATAATGCCGTAGAACATGCTGATGGTTGGCACAACAAGCTCCCAAATAGAAAAACAGATCGTGAGGATCATAGCGAACAACACCATACCATGCAAACGAAGGTCACGGGGTAATGGGGGACAGACCACGATTAATTCACCGCAAGACATGGAGTCTAATTGGAGGAATAATCGTGGTCTGTCCCCAATTACTCGTTATTCGCCAGCAAGCTGGCTCCTACACCGCCGCACCGATCAGCGTTCAACGGCGGCCCTTAGGCGGGATCGAACAAAACAATCGTGGTCTGTCCCCGATTGTTC
>QYQG01000041.1 GCA_007280375.1 Betaproteobacteria bacterium | reverse complement strand
CGTGGCGGGCAGAAGGGAAGGCGGTCTAATGATGGCACTCCTCGAATGGTTTGGCGCCGCCACAGGCATTATTGGCGCCCTCCTCCTGGCGGCCAATATCAGGCTGTCGCCCTGGGCGTTCGTGATTTACCTGCTGTCATGTGCTGCCTGGATCGCCTTTGGCGTTCTGACTTCCGCACCAGGTCTGGTGGCCATGCAGACGGTGTTTGTAGCAACCAATATGTTGGGGATCGCTGGTTGGTGCGAAAGCCGGTTGGGTAAATGAAATTACATGAAACCATCTTTTTTATGGATGGTTTCATTTTTGATTCGGATGAAACCACCGCAACCTGCACCAGGTCGCCAAGAAGATCCATTTCTGGGTCGCAGTTTAGATAATGGCAGCCGTCTGGGCGGTGGAAAAGGTGCATTCCTTTTCGCATGATAGCGTAGTATCAATGCTATCTTAAGATACTATAGTATCTTAAGATACCCTGCATTCCTATAGGTGCCAATAGCGCTGTATCCTATTTTTCTAATGGTGTTTTCGTACTTTGAAAAGTATGATTCCACTAAGATGTCATTATCAATTCATTGTGGAATCGCCGTCAAAACATCAAGAAAACATCGATATTAGGCGCCCTACCCTACCGACAACAACTTTTCGAGCACATTGATAGCAAGTGCTCGAGCAACATTCCGGGTCCTAGTATTGATGTCCTTCGCTATGATCTCGTTTTCCAGCAGCATTCCTGATCCCCTGGTGTCCGGCACCGGTGGCATGACGCGCCTGGGCAGAGCTTCCTCCATTTGATCCAGCAGTACCTTGTCCGCCTTGGCGGCCATACTGTTTGTCGTCCACCGATTGGGAACCACAAAAGAATGTGTGTGTTCGAGGCAATAGGCGCTGGCCAGTTCCATGTCTTCAATGCAGGCGGTAAATGGGATCAAGAACAAGGCAGCAAACTTAGAGATCGTCTTATCAAACTCTCCGTGCCGGGTCGCCCCACCATCTATGACCAGATAGGCGTCATCCTTAGATCTTGTGGCTGCCTCAATCAATGCAGCCAAGGCTTTGCCTTCCCGGCCATCCAGAATGTTATAGGGCCGCCCCTGACTGGATCTCAGAGGCCGATTGTCCGTTGTCACCAGGGCTGCGGTGCGATTCAGCAGCGCCAGACCTGTACAAAGCAAATGGGCAACACTGGTTTTCCCGCTACCCCCTTTGTTGCCGCCAATATATATGATCTTAGCCACGGTTTATTTCCTCTTCTTGCCGAATCCAGCAGACGGCGCCATCAGTTTAGAGAGATCCTTGGCAAGGTTGCTTTCACCTTCAGATACGGTACCTCCTGCAACAGGCACCCTCCCCTTCTTTGGCGGTTCGATGTTGATGATGATGTCGTCGCCAGATGCTTTGTGTGCAGACAGCCCGATCTCGAGCAACTTGACGAGCGCTGGGGCCTGGTCTCCTTGAATGACTTCCCCGAGCTGTGACATCAGGGTGTTGGGGATCCGAAGCAGGATCGCCTTTTTATTCCCTGACTTATCGCTTTTTAGCACTGTGATCATAAGTATCTCCAGTATTCATAGTATCTATGGTATCTAAGTATCTTGGGCATCTTAAGATACCACCTAGCCCATAATGCTCTGTGTTCAGCGCTCAGCCGCGATAATTGTGGCCCGCCCGAATCTCCTAAGCATCCGCGGATGCCGTAGTATCTACAGTAACGACAGATTCTATGCTAGCTTAAGGTTCTATAGTATCTTGACATACCTGAGTTCTGACAGTATCTTGCTATATCTGCAATATCTTTGGTATCCAGAGTAGCGGTAGATATATCAGCTATCTCTGGTTTCTACAGTATCTTATCAAGATTAGCTAGTATCCCAGGTATCCGCAGTATCTTGTCCTTTTTTGTCAGTATCTACGGTATCTTAAGTATCTATAATCAGGAGAATGGTCATGAACAAAACCGAACTCGTCGAATCCGTCGCCAAAGAAGCTGACATCACCAAGGTTGCTGCCGGGACTACCCTGGATGCCGTCCTCGGAGCTATCGTAAAAGCCGTTTCCAAAGGCGATAACGTGGTCCTGGTGGGCTTTGGCACCTTTAAATCATCAAAGCGTGCGGCGCGGGCTGGAAGAAACCCCCAAACCGGCGCTGCGTTGAAAATTGCAGCTTCCACAGTGCCGAAGTTCACCGCAGGCGCCACCTTCAAAGCGGCGGTTTCAGGGAAGAAGGCTGCAAAGAAGAAATAGCGTCGGGCAGGGCAGGGTGGTTAGCTGTTTGGGCTAACCAGCCAAATGTCGCATTTCGCGATCAGGATTGGGTGCGCAACCAGCCGCCGAGGGAAGTCCGAACACTCTTTGAGTTTGGATTTTTCCTGGCTGCTTTACTTAAAGCTGGGTTCGCCTCGATGAATGCGGCCATCTTTACTGTTTGGCCAGCTTCATCCAAGGCGTCAAAGGCCACAAGAGCGTCCAGACGTTGTTTTTCTGCCTCTGGATCTAGTTTGACCGGAAGGGCAGGGGGCTTCTCCGTAATTTTTGCCACCTTACCTTTAGTTACCTCCGCTTTCCCATATCCCTTTCTCAGGGCATCCCGAAAGAGGGCGGCTGCTGAATCCACTGGGGGGAGCCCTTTTTTCTTCAAACGAGCTTCTACATATTCTACGGTTGCCCTCAATGTGGCCTCTTCCTTTGAAGAATACAGTTTTGCGGCGTCTTCGTGGGTGAATCCGAACCTCGCAATACGATCCAGAAGCTGGTTATCGATAAGGTTGCTATCGTCCAGCTGTAAATCCTGCTGCTGCTTCTTGGTTGCTGAAAACTGAATATCAGCAATCTTCCGGCCCTCTTTGAATTCGATGAGCTCAATGGTGATATCCGTGAGCTGATTGACCTCACGAATAGCCGGTGCAAGAGTGTCCCGTTTGAAATATTTGTATTCTTTTATCGCCTCCGAATCAGAATCGGGGATGCCAGTTAGGCGAGGGCGCCACCACTGCCATGACGCCCTGTTCGTGAGGCCACCGTGGTTGGTGACATAGCGCGCACAGATCTCGTACAAAGCGGCTGAAGTCGAGCTGCGCAGGCTTGAATACATCCGCAACGACAACCGGACGTAGAGTTCAGGGTCGAGCAAGCGAGCTCTGATTTTGGGGCCATAAGACCACTCAAGAAAGAGACTTCCACCCTTTTCAAAGATTTCGGCTTCCGCGATCAGTGAGGAAACCCCCCATGATCGCTCACCTTCATCGTTTACGGAATTCCACTCCACAGGCGTCTTAGCCATCTGCCGCAGCGTGGCCTTGGCTACTTCGATGTTGGTTGATTCGAATGATGCCCCAGCCAGAATACCCCTCAGATCCCTTCGATAGGTCTCCTGGCTGCGATTTTTGTGGTCTTGCGCATGGTGCAGCAGAACATTGAAAAATCGCCTCATCAGCAATGTGATTCGGGTTCCGCGCGATGGTACGATTGCGATCGCTTGATGCGCTTTTCGAATGGATTCGGATTCGTCGATGCTGATCGGAACCGGAAGTTGTTTTCCCATAACCGCCAGAATACATCAGCGGTGAGCAAATATGAACGAGAGTTGCACCGGAATATTGGCTCAATTGGGAGGTAATCAAACTACCTCACCGTTCGTGCCTGACAGAGGAGTAGCAATCAAACTACCTCACTGTTCACGCAAAGAAGGGGCAACAATCAAAGGACCTCACCGTTTCGGTTCATCAATCAAACTGTCCCACCGTTCAGAATCAAAGGACCTCACCATTCAAGGCCTTAGCAATCAATGGACCTCACTTTTTACCCATTTCTAAATCAAAGTACCTCACCGCACCAATCAAACTACCTCACTTTACGGGTTATCCACAATCAAACTGTCTCACCGAGACCATCAAAGTACCTCACCGTCACTGCCCGAAAAGCCTTGCTAGGACTGGACTTCGAGCTCCGGTAAACAGTAAACAAATTGTTTGTATATAAGATGTACACAACGGAACGCCCAGAGGCACTCGAATCTCAACCTGGCGATAGTTACCAGATTGTGTGTTTCATTTTATTAAATCAAACAAATCAAAGGCGCTTAGCAGAAGTGGGCACTAGCGTATCAGGTAGGTCATAAGCTATCGGTGAGGTCGTTTGATTGTAGGGCAGGGCGGCATCGGCCACGTTCGTCGCCAAGCTCAAGACCGAACTGCTAGATAGACTCAAAGCATACCTGTAAAGCGTTACCTATTAATAGGGCAGGGGGGTAACGCGAAATTGGTGACACCAACTTTTCCATTGTGGTGCATCACGAACTCATGGATTGAGCCCGTCCATTAAGTTCCAATCCCTCCCAACCAGAAGCACCCCCATCGCGAATTCGGGCTGGGGCGACAATTCGAGCGAGAGTTTGGTCGGGCTTCGGCGAAAAGAACTTGCATCGAATGATCCAGTTTGCATTTGTTTTCCCTGATGAAAAGATTGTCGCTGCACTGCGGCGACAATTGGGATGAGCCCGCTTCAAAGCCATCATCCCGATGGTCGATCCGCTGAAACGCGACTTCTACACCGAGATGTGCCGGATCGAGCGATGGAGCACACGAACGCTGGAGAAGAAGATTGGCGGGACGATTGAACTGCTGGATCTGGAACAAAGTGGCATCCAGGTTTCATCGTATTGGACCGAAATCCTGCCCAAGAAGGAGTTGGAGCGGAAGCTGCACGAAGCCGTCCGGCTGGCGCGAGCACGACTGCCAGTGACGCCAACTGGCACTACCGAAGATTTGCCATGAGTGAAACCATTTCCCAACGCCTCGCCGCCGCCTTGCGGACCACCGCCCAGTCCTATGCCGCCAGCGACCAGGTAGCGCTTAGCCGGTGCTGGCGCGATGCTTTGCCGTCATAGAATAGCCGCCTGCAAAGCTTCCACAGCGGCGTCATAGAGTGCGACTTTCCATTTGCGGCCGTCGAAGCTGCCTCTTCTTCGAACAGGCGTTATTCCCAAGCTAAACCCGCGCATCTTTTCGCTGACGGTAACGGAGCCCTGGCCATCTGCGGCGTTGATGACAATGCCGTACGAACTTGTTTCCTCTACAGTCCAGCCTTCGGGCAATACAATGGGGATCCGCATGATGTCTTTCGACCATCAGAGTCATATCTACGTTTGAATACGTTCGAATATCCACCTCAATGTTCCGACGCCGGAGAGCCATCCGCGCTACAGAACTTTTGGGAAGTCATGCCGCTAACCGCATAGTCAGCGATTCATCATTTTTGCCGAAGGCGTCAGTGCATCAATGAAACCCTGGCGCGAAAACACCAATTGGGCGTATTTAAACAAAGGCTCGGCAGTGCTCATTCCGTGTCAGGACGGCAATCATCAGCCCTTTGTGGGTGCATACTCTCATAGTAAACCGGTGGCATAGGGTTTTTGCATGCTTTACCATAGCGGCATGGTTTTCCGCACAATTATTCGTGGGTTGCGTGGGCGATT
>QYQG01000024.1 GCA_007280375.1 Betaproteobacteria bacterium | reverse complement strand
TACCGGGACTGACCTCGACCTCGTCCAGCGCTTCGAGTAAGACCTCTTCGGCGACGCCATCGACATGGACATGGAAGGGGCGCTCGCTGCCCTGACCGTGGCCGGTGCCTTTGATGCGGATGTGGTAGGTCTCGCCGTGTAGCGTGACATTGAACTCGCTGGGCGCGTAGACGGCCGGACACGACATCGCCTCGCGGGAGTCGGGCGGCAATAAGGTCTCGGGGGTGAGCGTCCCGGCGGCGCGTTCTTGCAGGAAGCTGCGGCCAATGTCGGGGAACATCGCGTAGGTGAGGACATCTTCGTCGCAGAGGGCTAGCCCTTCGGCCTCGCCGCGCAGGCGGTCGAGTTCGTCGCTTAACAGGTCGGCCGGGCGGCAGGTGATGACCTCAACATTGCCGACGGCGAGGCGTTTGACCTCGTCGTTGACCGCGCCGGGGGCGAGACCGTAGTGACCGAGGAGGTAGTTCTTGACCTCGTTGGTGACCGATTTATAACGCCCGCCGGTCAGGACATTGAGCACCGCCTGGGTGCCGACGATCTGCGAGGTGGGGGTGACCAGCGGTGGGTAGCCGAGGTCGGCGCGCACGCGGGGGATCTCGGCCATGACGAGGCCCATCTTGTCGAGTGCGTTTTGTTCTTTGAGCTGGTTCGAGAGGTTGGAGATCATGCCGCCCGGCACTTGCGAGACCAGGATGCGCGTGTCGACGGCGTTGGTCTTCATCTCAAATTGCCAGTATTTTCGGCGAACTTCGGTGAAATAGGCGCTAATTTCTTGCAACAGGGGCAGATTAAGGCCGGTGTCATATTCACTGCCGGCGAGGGCGGCGACGATGCTCTCGGTGGTGGGGTGACTGGCCCCCTCGGAGAACGCGGATAAGCAGGTGTCGATCATGAGCGCGCCGGCCTCGACCCCTTTGAGGTGTGATAGGCTGGCGAGACCGGCAGTAGCGTGGCTGTGCAGGTGGATGGGGATATTGATGGCGGTCTTCAGCGCGCCGACCAGTTCGGCCGTGGCGTAGGGCGTGAGCAGGCCGGCCATGTCTTTGACGGCGAGGGTGTCGCAGCCTAGGGCTTCCAGTTCGCGGGCCATGTTGACGAAGTATTCGACGCTGTGGACCGGGCTGATGGTGTAGGAGATGGCGCCTTCGGCATGGCGATGGGCGGCCTTGACCGCCTCGATCGAGACCCGCATGTTGCGCACATCGTTCATGGCATCAAAGATGCGGAAGACATCGACGCCGTTATCGGCTGATTTTTGCACGAAGGCGCGCACCACATCGTCGGGGTAGTGACGGTAGCCGAGCAGGTTTTGACCGCGCAGCAACATCTGGATGCGTGAGTTGGGCAGGGCGCGGCGCAGTTTGCGCAGGCGCTCCCACGGGTCTTCCTTCAAAAAGCGTACGCAGGCATCGAAGGTGGCACCGCCCCAGGCCTCCAGCGACCAGAAGCCGGCCTGATCGAGACGCGAGCAGATGGGCAGCATGTCGTCGGTGCGCAGGCGGGTGGCGATGAGCGATTGGTGGCCATCGCGGAGGACGAGTTCGGTGATCTGGACGGGGGTGGTCATAGTGCGGTTCCTTGAATTTACATGCCGAGGTGGGCGGCGAGGGCGGCAGCAATGGCGGCGGCCTTGTGCTCGCGCGGTGGCTTGACGGCGTAGTCTAAAAGCTCGGGGTGGGCCTCGACAAAGCCGGTGTTAAAGCGCCCGCTCCGGAACTCGGGGTTGGCGAGGATTTCTTTGTAATAGGGGATGGCGGTCTTGACGCCATAGACGCCCATGTCGTCCAGGGCGCGTTGGCCACGCGCGATGACCGCCTCCCAGTTGAGGCTCCAGACGATGAGTTTTGCGCACATGGAGTCAAAATAGGGCGGGATGGTGTAGCCGGTGTAGATCGCGCCATCGACGCGCACGCCAGGGCCGCCGGGGGCGTAATAGCGGGTGATGCGCCCCAAGGAGGGCATGAAGTTGTTGCGCGGGTCTTCGGCGTTGACGCGGAACTCCATGGCAAAACCGCGATGTTGGATGTCTTTTTGCGCGTATTGCAGTGGCAGGCCGTCGGCGATGCGGATCTGTTCTTGCACGATATCGACGCCGGTGATCTGTTCGGTGATGCAGTGTTCGACCTGCAGGCGCGTGTTCATCTCCATGAAGTAGAACTGGTTATCGGTGTCGAGGAGGAATTCAACCGTGCCGGCGTTGGTATAGCCGACGGACTTGGCGGCGCGCACGGCGAGCTTGCCGATGTATTCGCGCTGCGCCTCGGTGAGCTGCGGTGAGGGGGCGATCTCGATCAGTTTTTGATTGCGGCGCTGGATCGAGCAGTCGCGTTCGTAGAGGTGGATCACATTGCCGTGGCTGTCGCCGAGGACCTGCACCTCGATGTGCTTGGGGTTGACGACGCACTTTTCGATGAAGACCTCGGGGCGACCAAAGGCCTTGCTGGCCTCGGAGATGACGCGGTCATAGTTGCTGAGTAGTTCGGCCTCGGAGTCGCAGCGACGGATGCCGCGCCCGCCACCGCCGTTGGTGGCTTTTAACATGACGGGGTAGCCGATCTTTTTGGCTAGCGTTTGTGCATCGGCGAGGCTTTCGAGGTTGTGCTCGGAGCCGGGCGTGACCGGGATGCCGGCCTTGATCATGGCCTGACGGGCGGCGATCTTGTCGCCCATCTGGGCGATGACCTTGGGGGTCGGGCCGATAAATTTGATGCCACGGCGGCCGCAGACCTCGGCGATGAGGGGGTTTTCAGACAAAAAACCATAGCCGGGGTGGAGGGCGTCGCAGCCGGAGGCCACCGCCAAGTTGACGATGGTGTGGGCGTTGAGGTAGCCCAAGAGGGGGTCGGCACCGATGTTGTAGGCCTCGTCGGCCTTTTTGACATGGAGGGCATGACGGTCGGCGTCGGTGTAGAGGGCGACGGAACGGATGCCGAGTTCGCGACAGGCGCGGACGATGCGGACGGCGATCTCGCCCCGGTTGGCGATGAGTATCTTCTTGATCACGGTGTTGGCTTAGGTTTTGACTTGCAGGGCGTTACAGTATACTATTACGGGCTTATGTCTGTACAGGATATGCCCCTTATTGATAGCCTGCGTTTTGCGCGGGGGGGCGAGCTTCGCGAGGGGCATTATGCCCTTGCGAGCTTGCCTAGGGTGGCGGAGGTGTTGGCCGAGACGGACGGTGATCTGTATTACCGGCTGGAAGGGCGTACCGTGCAGGGGCGGCCGCAGTTGCATCTGACGGTGCGTGCTGCGTTGTCGTTGACCTGTCAGCGTTGTTTGCAGGCGTTGCCGCATGTATTTGAGTTAGAATCCATCGTTTGGGTGGCACGCAACGAGGCCGAGTTGGCGCGTTGGGATGACGCCGATCTGGCGGCTCTGGATGCGATGACCGATGCCATCGTGGCGGGGCCGCCCGGCCCGCATCTAGCGGTGCAAGCGTTCGTTGAGGACGAGGTGCTGTTAGGCCTACCCGCCGCGCCTAGACATGCGGAGGGTCGTTGTCCCGCTTCGTTGTCGGCCTATGTCGAGACCGTAGAAGTTTGATTTTTTTAAGCAAGTTTAAGTAAGGAGTTACATCATGGCTGTTCAGCAGAATAAGAAATCCCCGTCCAAGCGCGGTATGCACCGCTCGCATGACTTTATGACCGCACCAAACACGGCGGTCGAGCCGTCAACGGGCGAGACGCATCTACGGCACCACATCAGCCCTAACGGTTTTTACCGTGGCCGTAAGGTGGTTGCTACCAAGTCTGACGAATAAGTCGGGATAACGCACGGTGCGTGACATCACGATCGCGATTGACGCGATGGGCGGGGATCACGGTCCCCATGTTACGGTGCGTGCGGCGGTCAATTATCTAAAAAAGGCTGAAGGGGTCAACTTGGTCCTGGTCGGTCTGACCGGCGCGATCGAGGCTGAACTGAAGGCCTTGCATCGGCAGACGGGCCCGCGCCTGCGTATCCATCACGCCAGCGAGGTCGTCACGATGGACGATCCCTTGCAGGTCGCCTTGCGCGGCAAGAAGGATTCGTCCATGCGCGTCATGGCCAACCTGGTCAAGAGCGGTGAGGCCGATGCCGGTATCTCGGCGGGCAATACAGGCGCGCTGATGGCGGTCTCCCGCTTCGTCCTCAAGACCCTGCCGGGCATCGATCGGCCCGCCATCGCTGGGATCTTGCCGGCCAAGACCGGGCGCACCTATGTGTTGGACTTGGGCGCCAATGTCGATTGCACCCCGGAACACCTACGGCAGTTTGCCGTCATGGGCTCGGCCTTGGTGTCGGCGATTGATCATATCGATCGGCCTACGGTCGGTCTTCTCAATGTGGGCGAGGAGGAGATCAAGGGCAACGAGGTGGTCAAGCGAGCGACCGAGCTGTTGCGCGAGGCCGATATCAATTTTCGCGGCAATGTCGAGGGCGACGATATCTACAAAGGCACGGTCGATGTCGTCGTCTGTGATGGCTTCGTCGGCAACACCATGTTGAAGGCCTCTGAGGGGCTGGTGAAGTTGCTGGGTGGTCATCTCAAGGCCGAGTTCAAACGCAATCCCTACACCTGGCTGGCCGGTCTGGTGGCCTTGCCGGTGCTCAACGCGTTGAAGGGCCGCATGGATCCGCGCCGCTTTAACGGTGCGACCCTGCTGGGACTCAATGGTGTGGTGATCAAGAGTCACGGCTCGGCCGATGCCTATTCCTTCCGTTATGCGATTGAGCGCGGGGTCGAAGAGGTGCGCGGCGGGCTGTTACGCCGTATCACCGAGACGGTGGGCGCGCATCATCATGATACGGAAGAAACGCTCGCCGCAGCGAACGGGGATGCGACCTAACGGCATCAACGGGCGTATCATGGCGCGCTTAGACTACAAGACTACGACGCACAAATAAGGATAGAGAGACCGTGACGACACCCCCCACCCACGCCAAGATCATCGGCACGGGCAGTTATCTGCCTGCGCATGTCCTGACCAACGCCGAACTAGCCAAACGCATCGAGACCTCGGACGAGTGGATCGTCGAGCGCACCGGCATCCGTGAACGGCACATCGCGGGCGAGGGTGAGCTAACCAGTGATCTCGCACTTAAAGCCGCTGAACGCGCGATCGAGGCGGCCGGGATCGAGGTCGGCGAGATCGACCTCATCGTTGTAGCGACCACGACCGCCGACCGTGTCTTCCCCAGCGTCGCCTGCATCTTGCAAGCCAAGTTGGGCTTGGAAAATCGCTGTCCGGCCTTTGATGTACAGGCGGTGTGTAGCGGTTTTGTCTATGCGGTCTCGACGGCGAACGCCTTTATCCGCAGTGGTCAGGCGCGTACCGCGTTGGTGATCGGGGCCGAGACCTTATCGCGCATCACCGATTGGACGGATCGTTCTAACTGCATCTTGTGGGGCGACGGCGCGGGCGCGGTCATCCTGCAGGCTAGCACCGAGCCGGGCATTATCTCGACCCATCTCCATGCCGACGGACGCTATCAAGACCTCCTCTTTGTTGATGGCGGTGTGTCCTTGAAGACCGAGGGCGCGTGCCACATGCGCATGTCGGGTAACGCCGTTTTTAAGATGGCTGTCAATACCTTGGACGCGACTGTTGATGAAACACTTGAGGCCAACGGTCTGCAAAAATCGGACATCGATTGGCTAGTGCCGCATCAGGCGAATATCCGCATCATCCAAGCGACGGGTAAAAAATTAGGTCTAGCCCCGGAGCGCGTGGTGATTACCGTTGATCGCCATGGCAACACCTCGGCGGCCTCTATCCCGCTGGCCTTGGACACGGCGGTGCGTGATGGCCGTATCAAAAAGGGCGAGCTGGTGTTGATGGAGGCCTTCGGCGGTGGGTTTACTTGGGGTTCTGTCTTGGTTCGGATGTAGATAAGGGGCGCAGGCGTCTCGCCTGCTGTTTTGGGATGTTCCGAGCATGGAGAAAAAGATGACATTTGCATTTGTGTTTCCCGGTCAAGGCTCGCAGTCGGTGGGGATGATGGCGGGCTATGGTGAGTCAGCCATTGTTCAGGCCACTTTAAAAGAGGCCTCGGAGGCGATAGGCGTCGATCTGGCCGCGTTGATGGCCCATGGTCCGGCCGAAGAGCTGGCCAAGACGATCAATACCCAGCCGGTGATGTTGGCGGCGGGCGTGGCGGCGTGGCGGGTGTGGTTGGCTGCGGGCGGCAAAGCCCCCGCGTTTATGGCCGGTCATAGCCTAGGCGAATACACCGCGCTGGTCTGCGCCGATGCGCTGGGATTTGCCGATGCTGTGCGTCTGGTGCGCCTGCGTGCCGAGGCGATGCAGGCGGCCGTGCCCGAGGGCGTGGGCGCGATGGCGGCTATCCTAGGTTTGGACGATGCGGCGGTGGTCGCGCTCTGTGCCGAGGCCAAGCAAGATGAAGTGCTAGCGGCGGTCAACTTTAACTCGCCCGGTCAGGTGGTGATCGCAGGGCATAAGGCGGCGGTCGATCGTGGCTGTGTGTTGGCCAAGGAGAAGGGGGCTAAACGCGCCTTGCCTTTGCCGGTGTCGGTGCCATCGCATTGCGCCTTGATGCGGCCTGCCGCTGAAAAATTGGCCGCTGCCTTGGCGACGATCGAGATCCGTGCGCCGCGTGTGCCGGTGATCCATAACGCCGATGTCGCCGCGCACAGCGACCCGGCGGCGATTCGTGATGCGCTGGCGCGGCAGTTGTACAGCCCGGTACGCTGGGTCGAGTCGATGCAGTTTTTGGCCGCGCAGGGCGTGACGCTGATCGCCGAATGCGGCCCCGGCAAGGTGCTGGCGGGTTTGAATAAACGCACGCTAGAGGCCGTGCCGACCGTGGCTTTGAATGATAGCGCGGCGATTACCGATACCCTCGCGAAGACTTAACTAAAGGAGACAGATATGCACGGAAAGATTGCCCTCGTCACCGGCGCCTCGCGCGGCATTGGTCAGGCCATCCTGCACGAACTGGCACGGCGTGGTGCGTTTGTGATCGGCACGGCGACGAGCGATGCGGGCGCGGTGGCGATCAGCGATACGCTCAAGGCCGCCGGTCTGAACGGTGAAGGCCGGATGCTCAATGTGACGGACGCGGCGGCCTGCGATGCCTTGATCGACGCGATCGTCAGCGCGCACGGCCGGCTCGATGTCCTCGTCAACAACGCCGGCATCACCCGCGATACCCTGTTGATGCGCATGAAAGAGGACGACTGGGACGCGGTCATCCAAACCAATCTGAGCTCGGTGTTCCGCATGTCCAAGGCCGCCATCAAGCCGATGATGAAGGCGCGCACAGGGCGCATCATCAGCATCGCCTCGGTGGTCGGCGCGATGGGCAACGCCGGGCAGACCAACTACGCCTCGGCTAAGGCCGGGATGATGGGATTCTCCAAGTCGTTGGCGCGTGAGGTCGGCTCGCGCGGTATCACCGTCAACTGCGTCGCGCCGGGCTTTATCGACACCGACATGACGCGCGCCTTGCCCGAAGCGCAGCGCGAGGCGCTGGCCAAGCAGATCCCTTTAGGCCGCCTCGGCGGGGTTGAAGACATCGCGCACGCGGTCGCCTACCTCGCCTCGGACGGCGCGGCCTATGTCACCGGCGTCACCCTGCATGTCAATGGCGGGATGTATGTGTCTTGATTTTATGGTGTAATCTTCCGGGGTGTGTGAGTATGGGGGCGAGTGATAAAAATTCACCTTTGAAGATTGCTGACGCACCTCTGTTCTTGGGCTAAAATCCGCCCAGCAGTTTTTGCAAACTATGTTTTTCCAACCACGGAGTAGCAGATGGACAATATCGAACAGCGTATTATGAAGATCGTCGCCGAGCAACTGGGTGCTAACGAGGCAGATGTGAAGATTGGCTCTTCCTTCGTCAACGATCTGGGTGCTGATTCCCTCGACACTGTCGAGCTGGTGATGGCCCTCGAAGAAGAGTTTGAGTGCGAGATCCCGGACGAAGATGCCGAGAAGATCACCACGGTGCAGCAGGCCGTGGATTATGTGACTAGCCATAAGTAATCTGACGCAGACATCGTAGGGGCTTGCCGTGTCGAAACGCAGGGTTGTCGTTACCGGTCTGGGGCTGATCTCGCCGGTAGGTAATACGCTGGCTACGAGCTGGGATGCCTTGCTCAAAGGGCAGTCCGGTATCGCCCGTATCACCAAGTTTGACCCCACTCACTTTGCCGCGCAGATCGCTGGCGAGGTGAAGGGGTTCAAGGTTGAAGATCATCTCTCGGCCAAAGAGGCGCGTCGTATGGATACCTTTATCCATTACGGCATGGTGGCGGGGATCGAGGCGGTCAAGGATTCCGGTCTAGAGATTACCGATGCCAACCGTGAGCGCATCGGGGTCAACATCGGCTCGGGCATTGGCGGTCTGCCGATGATCGAGGAGACGGAAGCGACCTATATCGAAACGGGCGGGCCACGCAAGATCTCGCCCTTCTTTATCCCCGGTACGATCATCAATATGACCTCGGGTAACCTGTCCATCTTCTATGGTTTGAAGGGGCCGAACCTGTCGGTGGTCACCGCCTGTACCTCGGGCCTGCACGCGATCGGTCTGTCGGCACGCACCATCGCCTATGGCGATGCCGATGTGATGGTCTGTGGTGGCACCGAATCGACCGTGTGTCCGTTGGCGGTGGGCGGCTTCGGCTCGGCCAAGGCGCTTTCCACGCGCAACGATGATCCGGCGGCGGCGAGCCGTCCGTGGGACATGGGCCGCGATGGCTTTGTCTTGGGCGAGGGTGCGGGCGTTTTGGTGCTGGAAGAATACGAACACGCCAAGGCGCGTGGCGCACGCATCTATGCCGAGTTGGCCGGCTTTGGGATGAGCGGTGACGCCTATCACATGACCGCGCCAGATACCGATGGCCCGCGCCGTTCGATGGTCAACGCCATGAAGGACGCGGGGGTCAATCCGGACGAGGTGCACTATGTCAACGCGCATGGTACCTCGACGCCTTTGGGTGACCGGAACGAAACCGAGGCGATCAAGCTGGCCTTTGGTGCGGCCGCAAAGGGTTTGGTGGTTAACTCCACCAAGTCGATGACCGGTCATCTGCTGGGTGGCGCGGGCGGTTTGGAGTCGGTGGTGACGGCCTTAGCCGTCTATCATCAGGTCTCGCCGCCGACCATTAATCTAACGGATCCTGATCCGGATTGCGATCTGGATTATTGCGCCAATGTGGCGCGACCGATGCGGATTGATGTCGCCTTGAAGAACAACTTCGGTTTCGGTGGTACTAACGGTTCGTTGGTGTTCAAACGCATTTAACCTCTCAAGGCCATCGGGGCCACTCGATGGAACCTTACTTAAACCTCGTTAACGGTCAGCCTGCGGAAACTCTCCCGCTGGCTGACCGTGGCCTTTTGTACGGCGACGGGGTGTTTCGCACCCTGCGCGTGCAGGCGGGGCGGGCACTGTGGTGGGCCGAGCAGTACGCAAAATTGGCGGACGATTGCGCCCGTTTGTCTATCTCATGCCCTGCTCAGGCGTTGTTTGAGGCGGATCTAACCGCTTTGCCGCGCGAAGATGGTGTGGTTCGTTTGACGGTGACGCGTGGGGTGGGCTTGCGTGGTTATGCCTTGCCGGAGAAGGTGAGCGTGACGCGTATCGTGCAGCGTTCGCCCTTACCGCCAGGGCTTGATCGGGCGGATGTCGATTTTTTACATTGGTGCAACATCCGCTTGGCGATACAGCCGGCATTGGCTGGTGTTAAACATTTAAACAGGCTTGAGCATGTGATTGCCCGTTCAGAGTGGACTTCCTTTGAGCATGGCGAGGGGCTGTTATTGGATATGGATGAGCGCGTGATTAGTGGCATAAGTAGTAATCTTTTTATGGTGCGCGGCCAGTCGCTGCTAACCCCGCGTCTCGATCGTTGCGGGGTGGCGGGGGTGGCGAGTGCGCGTTTGATGGCGCGCGCCCCTCGTCTGGGCATGGAGGTGATCGAGGGGGATTTTTTTATGGCTGATCTGGCCGAGGCTGAGGCCATCCTTTTTAGTAATAGTGTGCGGGGCTTGCGTTGGGCCTCTATGCACGGAATGCGTCCCGAGCCGCTCTCCTTCCAGCGTTTGCATGCGTGTTTATGGGGCGATTAGCGTGATAGGGCGGCTGATTCGTTTATCGTTTTGGGGTGCGATCGCCTTTTTGGCATGGGCCGCGTGGATACTGTTGCAACCTGTGGCGGATGCGCGCGTGCCTTATGAGTTTACGGTGCGGCGTGGCCAATCGCTGTCGGGTGTGGTACACGAACTGGCCGCGCGGGGTGCCATCGTGCAACCGTGGGTGTTGACCGCGTATGGTCGTTTGACAGGGCAGGCCGCGCAGATCAAACCCGGGGTTTATCGTGTGGAGCAACCGTTAAGCCCTTACGCCCTCTTTAATAAGATGGTTTCGGGTGATCGTTTACTCGTCAAGGTGACGCTGATAGAGGGCTGGAACCTCGATCAGGTGCGTGCCGTCCTCGCGCGGCAGGATCATCTGGTGCATGAGAGTGCGGCCTTGTCTGGTCGCGCCTTGGCGCAACATTTGGGAGGCGACTATCCCAACGCCGAAGGGCTCTTGTTTCCGGACACTTATTATCTGGGCGCGGGTGAGGGTGACCTGGCCTTGATGCGTCAGGCGGCTCATGCGATGCAGGATTACTTAGCTCAGGCATGGGAAAAACGCGCACCGAACCTGCCCTATCGCAACGCGTATGAGGCCTTGATCATGGCCTCGATCATTGAAAAAGAGACCGGTGCGGCGGTGGAACGGCCCGAGATCGCGGCGGTCTTTATCAACCGTCTGCGCATCGGGATGCCGTTACAGACTGATCCGACCGTCATCTATGGCTTAGGTGCGCGTTTTGATGGTGACCTGCGCCGTGCCGATCTCAGGGCCGACACCGTGTATAACACCTATACGCGGCGCGGTCTGCCGCCGACGCCGATTGCTATGCCGGGACAGGCGGCGATCGCGGCGGCCTTGCATCCGACGGACAGTAAGGCGCTTTATTTTGTGGCCAAGGGCGACGGTACGCACCAGTTCTCGGCGACCTTGGATGCGCATAACCGGGCGGTGCGGCAGTATCAGCGTCGCGCCGTGCCGGCCGTGGCGAAACCGGTTACAAAATCGAAGGCTAAACCGTTGGCTAAATCGTTGACTAAATCGTTGACTAAGCCCGTTAAAAAACGCACCCAGAGGGAGGCACGATGAAGGGCTGGTTCATTACCCTAGAAGGGATAGACGGCGCGGGCAAGAGCACGCATCTGGCATGGCTGAAACAGCATTTCGAGGCGCAGGGGCGCACGGTGGTGATGACCCGTGAGCCGGGTGGTACGCCCTTGGGTGAACGCCTGCGCGCCCTCGTCTTGCACGAGGCTATGCACGCGGAGACCGAGGCCTTGCTGATGTTTGCGGCGCGACGCGAACACCTCGAACAGGTCATCCGCCCGGCCTTGTTGCTGGGTGCGGTGGTCATCTCGGACCGCTTTACCGATGCGAGTTTTGCCTATCAAGGCGGCGGGCGCGGCATCGCGGTGGCGCGCCTAGAAACGCTGGAAACTTGGGTGCAGGGCGATCTTCAGGGGGTGTTGCAGCCCGACCTGACGCTGCTCTTTGATCTGCCCGAGGCGGTGGCGCAGGCGCGTATGCAGGGGCGCGGGGAGGCGGATCGCTTTGAACAGGAGCAGGTCGCGTTTCATCAGCGGGTGCGACAGGCCTATCTGGCACGCGCGGCGCGTTATCCGCGCATCCGCGTGTTGGACGCGAGTCTAGGGCTTGAGGCGGTGGCGGCGCAGGTCGCACAGGTGGTGGAGGCATACGATGCATCCATGGAATGAGGCCTTGTTACAACGCCTGACGCACGATCCGGCGCATCTGCCGCACGCGTTGCTGCTGTCGGGGTCGCCGGGGATAGGCAAGCAGGCCTTGGCGTTTGAGATGGCGCGGCGGCTGTTGTGTTGCGCCCCAACGGCGACGGCGACGGCGACCGGTGCGGCGTGCGGCGTGTGCCAGAGTTGCCATTGGTTTAACCAAGGGACGCACCCCGATTTTCGCTTTCTTGAACGCACGATCAACGAAGATACCGGCAAGTTAAGGGCAGACATCCAGATCGATCAAGTCCGTGATCTGGTCGGTTTTTATAGCCTGACGGCGCATCAGCACGGCTGGCGCGTTGCCGTGATCGCGCCGGCCGAGCGGATGAACGCGGCGGCGGCGAATGGCCTGTTAAAGACCTTGGAAGAACCGCCACCGCGTTCGTTGTTGATCTTGATCTCGCACCATCCCCGCCGTTTGTTGGCGACGGTGCGTTCGCGTTGTCAGCAGGTGGCGGTGCCGCTTCCCCCGCGTGAAGAGGCCTTGGCGTGGTTGGCGACGCAATCGATAGCGATGCCGCAGGCGGCGGATCTTTTGGACGAGGCGGGCGGCGCACCGTTAGAGGCCTTGGCCTTGTTTAGCGATACGGCGCGGGGCGAACGCGTGGCGCGCTGTGTGGCGGCCTTGGCGCAGGCGCGTATCGAGGCCTTGCTCGATCTCGCTGCGATCAAGGACTCCGTGGTCGAGACGCACGGCTGGTTGCGGCGTTGGGTGCATGACCTCATCAGCCAACGGCAGGTCGCGCAGGTCTATTTCTTCCCTGCCCACGCGCAGGCATTGATGAAACTGGCCGCCCGTGCCGATCTCGCTAAACTGCTCGCCTTGCAGGCACGCTTGGATGCCGAGACGCGTATCTTGCTGCATCCGCTCAATACACAACTCCTGATGGAGCAATGGTTTATCGACTATGTCGGGTGTTTTAACGCATGATAGATTCTCACTGTCACCTTGATTTTGAGGCCTTCCACGCGGAAGGCATCGCTCCGTTATTGACGCGCATGACGGCGGCCGGGGTCAGCCACGCCCTCTGTGTGAGCGTCAATTTGGAACATTTTCCGCGCGTCTTGGCCTTGGCCGAGGCGCACCCGGAACTCTACGCCAGCGTCGGCGTGCATCCGGATTACGAGGCCGGCGAGGAGCCGACGGTGGCCGGCTTGGTCGCGCTGGCGCAGCATCCACGCGTGGTGGCGATCGGCGAGACGGGGTTGGATTATTACCGTTTGGAACGCGCGGCCGTCGATTGGCAACGAGCGCGCTTTCGCACCCATATCCAGGCGGCAGTGGCCACCGGCAAGCCCTTGATCGTCCACACCCGCAACGCGGCGGACGACACCTTGGCGATCTTGGCGGAAGAAGATGCCGAGCGTTGTGGCGGCGTGATGCATTGTTTTACCGAGTCGCTGGCGGTGGCCGAGGCCGCACTGGCGTTAGGTTTCTACATCTCGTTCTCCGGCATCGTGTCGTTCAAAAACGCGAAAGAGATCCACGCGGTGGCGGCGGCCGTGCCCCTGGATCGCATCCTGATCGAGACCGACGCGCCCTATCTGGCCCCCGTGCCACACCGCGGTCACCGTAATGAACCCGCCTTTGTGCCCTTTGTCGCCGAGGTGATTGCGCGTATCAAAGGCATCGACCTCGCCACGGTCGATCGCGTCACCACAGCGAATTTCCAACACCTTTTTAAAGTAGCTATCTAATGCCCGAAGTCATCGTTAAAGGCGCCCAACTGGCGTTTGGTCATCACCCCTTGTTAGACGGCGCCGATCTTATCCTCGAGGCCGGCGACCGAGTGGGTTTTATTGGTCGCAATGGCACCGGCAAGTCGTCGATGCTGAAGGTCTTGGCGGGCTTGCAACCCTTGGACGATGGACAATGCTGGATCGCGCCCACGGCCCGCGTCGCCTATGTGCCGCAAGAGCCGCAGTTCGTGGCCGGGCACACGGTATTCGAGGCGGTGGCTGAGGGCTTGGGCAATCTACGCGACCTGTTGACGGCCTATCACGCGGTGACGCATGCGCTGGAGTTTGAGGCCGACCCGGACGCGATGCAGGTCTTGTTAGACCAGATGCAACACCTGCAGGGCGAACTCGAAGAGCGCGACGGTTGGCGTTTTAGTTCGCTGGTGGAAGCCACGCTGACCAGTCTGAGTCTGGATGCTGATACGCCTGTCGAGCAGCTTTCGGGGGGGTGGAAAAAACGCGTCGCCCTGGCGCGGGCCTTGGTGTCCGAACCGACGCTGTTGCTCCTAGACGAGCCGACCAATCACCTCGACCTTGATCTGATTGTGTGGCTGGAGGGCGTGTTGCTAGGCTACGCCGGTGCGTTGTTATTTATCACCCATGACCGGCTGTTTTTGGACAAGGTAGCGACGCGCATCATCGAGCTGGATCGGGGCCAATTTACCGGCTTTGTGGGCAACTACACCGCGTGGCAGGCCTATAAGGTCGAGCAACTGGAGGTCGAGGCGCGGCATCACGCCCATTTCGACAAGTTCTGGAAAGAGGAAGAGGTGTGGATACGCAAAGGGGTCGAGGCGCGGCGCACCCGTAACGAAGGGCGCGTGCGGCGCTTGGAGGCCTTGCGCGTGCAACGATCGGCCCGCCGCGATGTGATGGGCAAGGTTCAGCTCAACCTCGATGTCGGCGACCGTTCGGGCAAGTTAGTGGCCGAGCTGGAGCAGGTCTCGTTTGCCTACGCCGGCCGCACCCTGATTCGTGATCTCGACCTGCGTATCCAACGCGGCGACCGCATCGGCCTGATCGGCCCGAACGGGGTGGGCAAGACCACGCTGTTAAAACTCGTCCTCGGCCAACTCGCGCCCGATTCGGGCCAGATCCGTCAGGGTACCAACCTGCAGATTGCCTATTTTGACCAGTTCCGCACCGCGCTCGACGAGGCCGCAACCTTGATGGACACCATCAGCCCGGGCAGCGATATGGTCGAGATTCAGGGCCATAAACGGCATGTGATTAGTTACCTAGAAGATTTCCTTTTCTCCCCGCAGCGCGCCCGTTCGCCGGTGCGCACCCTCTCGGGTGGTGAGCGCAATCGGCTCTTGTTGGCGCGGCTGTTTGCGCGCCCCGCCAATGTCCTAGTCTTGGACGAGCCGACCAACGACCTCGATATCGAGACCTTGGAGATGCTCGAAACCCTGTTGCAAGATTACAGCGGCACGGTATTTCTGGTCAGCCACGACCGCGCCTTTCTGGACAATGTGGTCAGCTCGGTCTTGGCCTTTGAAGGCGACGGGCGAGTGGCTGAATATGTCGGCGGCTATAGCGATTGGGCGGCGTATCAGCGCAGTCGCGCAGAATCGGCGGCCTCGGCCGTGGTGAGCGGGGCGAGTGGCACGACTAGCGCGCTTGGCGCGCCCAAGACGGTAGCGAAAGGTGCAGAAAAACCGACTCGCGTCGGTCTGAGCTTTAATGAGAAGCGCGAACTCGATGCCCTGCCCGGGAAGATGGCCGCGTTAGAGGCGGAATTGACTGAATTACACCGGGCCTTGGCCGACCCTGACCTCTACCGTGAGGGCGCGCCGTCGGCACAGGCGAAACAGGCGCGCTGCGAGGCGATTGATGCCGCGTTGCTGGACAGCCTCAGCCGCTGGGAGGCGTTGGAGGCGAAACAGGGATAAGGCTGTTGTTCTGGCGGGCGAGACGCCCGCGCTCCGGGACTGGGTTGGTCTTGGAGCGCGGGCGTCTCGCCCGCTGGCTGGTTTATGGTCAGGGCGTTATCCTGAGGATTGCGGCAGGTGTAGCTGACAGTCGGCGTTGGCGTCGCACTGTAGCCAGCCGGCGCCGTCGTACCACG
>QYQG01000003.1 GCA_007280375.1 Betaproteobacteria bacterium | reverse complement strand
GGGCGTGAGGGCGGTGGGATGACCGGCACGGCGGGGGCTATGACGGCCTTATCAGCGACCTTATTCGCGGCCTCACCTGCGTCGAGTAATAAAATCAGGCTGCCTTCGCTGACCTTGTCGCCGACCTTGACCTTGAGCTCCTTCACTACGCCGGCCACGGGGCAGGGGATGTCCATCGAGGCCTTGTCGGACTCTAAGGTGATGAGGGAGGCCTCGGCGGCGACACGGTCGCCAACCTTGACGAGGATCTCGATGATCTCGACCGAGTCGAAACCGCCGATGTCTGGAACTTTGATCTCTTGGCTCATTGTGTGTTTTCCTTAGACCGTGAGCGGGTTGGGCTTGGCGGGGTCGATGCCGTATTGGGCAATGGCCTCGGCGACGGTGGCGGCTGGGATGACGCCGTCGTCGGCCAAGGCCTTCAAGGCAGCGACGACGACGAAGTGGCGATCGACCTCGAAGAAGTAGCGCAAGGCCTCACGCGAGTCGGAGCGGCCAAAGCCATCGGTGCCCAAGGTGACGAAGCGGCGGTCGATGAAGGGGCGGACCTGTTCGGCGTGCGCCTTCATGTAGTCGGTCGCGGCGATGACCGGGCCGGCGGTCTTTTGCAGGCAGTGCGCGACATAGCTTTGCCGTGGTTTTTCGGTCGGATGGAGTAGGTTCCAGCGCTCGGCGGCCTGTCCTTCGCGGCACAGTTCGTTGAAACTGGTCGCGCTCCAGACATCGGCGCTGACGCCCCAATCGGCCTGCAATAGGTCGGCGGCAGCGATGACCTCGCGCAAGATGGTGCCGGAACCGAGCAACTGCACCTTCTTCTTGCTGGTGGTTTTTTTACCTTTGGCAAAGGCGTACATCCCCTTCTTGATGCCGGCCTCTGCACCCTCGGGCATGGCCGGTTGGGTGTAGTTTTCGTTCATCACCGTGAGGTAGTAGAACACATCTTCTTGCTCGGCCACCATGCGGCGCAGGCCGTCTTGGATGATGACGGCGAGTTCGTAGCCGAAGGTCGGGTCGTAGGCGACGCAGTTGGGGATGGTCGAGGCCAAGATGTGGCTGTGCCCGTCTTCGTGTTGCAGACCTTCGCCGTTGAGCGTGGTGCGTCCGGCGGTTGCGCCCATCAAGAAGCCACGGGCGCGCGAATCGCCCGCCGCCCAGGCGAGGTCGCCGATGCGTTGCAGGCCGAACATGGAATAGAAAATGTAGAACGGGATGGTCTGCACATTGCTAACGCTGTACGAGGTGGCAGCGGCCAGCCAACTAGAGAACGCGCCGGCCTCGGTGATGCCTTCTTCCAAGATTTGGCCGTTGGTGTCTTCGCGGTAATACATCAGTTGATCCGCATCGACCGGCTTGTAGAGCTGTCCCTCAGCGGCGTAGATGCCAACTTGCCGGAACAGGCCTTCCATACCGAAGGTGCGCGCCTCGTCGGGGACGATGGGGACGATGTGGCGGCCGATGACCTTGTCGCGCAACAAGGTGGTGAGGATGCGCACAAAGGTCATGGTGGTGGAGATCTCGCGCTCGCCGGTGGATTCGAGTTGCGGCGCGAAGGCGGATAGCGGCGGGACGGCCAAGGAGTCCATGGAGCGACGCCGGCGCAGCGGCAGGCAACCGCCGAGTTCTTTGCGTTGGGCGCGCATATAGATCATCTCGGGGCTGTCTTCGGCCGGACGATAGAAGGGCAGGGCTTCGATCTCGTCGTCGGCGATGGGGATGTCGAAGCGGTCGCGGAAGGCGTGCAGGTCGGCCTTGTCCATCTTCTTTTGCGAGTGGCTGGGGTTTTGTGCCTCGCCCGACGCGCCCATGCCGTAGCCCTTGACCGTCTTGGCGAGGATGACGGTGGGTTGGCCTGTGTGTTTGACCGCAGCGGAGTAGGCGGCAAAGACCTTGTGGGGGTCGTGACCGCCTCGGTTGAGTCGCCAGATGTCGCTGTCGGACATCGCCGCGACCATGTCTTTGAGTTCGGGGTATTTGCCGAAGAAGTGTTCGCGGGTGTAGGCGCCGCCCTTGGCCTTGAAGTTTTGATATTCGCCGTCGACGCACTCTTCCATGCGTTGCTTTAAGAGGCCGTCTTTGTCCATGGCGAGGAGCGGATCCCAGTAGGAACCCCAGATGACCTTGAGGACATTCCAGCCTGCGCCCCTGAAGGCGGCCTCGAGTTCTTGGATGATCTTGCCGTTGCCGCGCACCGGGCCGTCGAGGCGTTGCAGGTTGCAGTTGACGACAAAGATGAGGTTGTCCAGCCCTTCGCGCGAGGCGAGGTTGATGGCGCCTAAGGATTCGGGTTCGTCGGTCTCGCCGTCGCCCAAGAAGGCCCAGACCTTGCGGTCGGCGGTCTTGGCTAGGCCCCGGTGTTCGAGGTATTTGAGATAACGCGCTTGATAGATGGCCTGGATGGGGCCGAGGCCCATCGACACGGTGGGGAACTGCCAGAAGTCGGGCATCAGCCACGGGTGCGGGTAGGAGGAGATGCCGTTGCCGCCGGTCTCTTGGCGGAAGTTGGATAGTTGCTCTTCGCTGATGCGGCCTTCGATGAAGGCGCGGGCGTAGATGCCGGGCGAGGAGTGGCCTTGGAAGAATACCAAGTCGCCGCCGCTGGGGTGATCGCTGCCCTTGAAAAAATGGTTGAAGCCGACATCGTAGAGGGTGGCGGCGGACTGGAAGCTGGCGATGTGGCCGCCGACGCCGGGGGCCTTGTCGTTGGCGCGCATCACGCAGGCGATGGCGTTCCAGCGGATGAGGGCGCGGATGCGCCGTTCCATGGCCGGGTCGCCGCTGTGTTTGTCCTGTAGGTGGGCGGGGAGGGTGTTCACATAGGCCGTGGTCGCGGTATAGGGCAGATACGCGCCGGAACGACGCGCCTTTTCGATCAGCCGTTCGAGGAGATAGTGAGCGCGTTCAGCGCCTTCGTTTTCGAGGACGGACTTGAGGGCATCGAGCCATTCTTGGGTCTCTTGCGGGTCGATGTCGGGGGTGCTTGCTGCCATGGTGGATCTCCGAAAGGTGCGTGTGGTGCTGATTGCACAAATTGAGCGCACTTTGTTACGATAGGATGCTTACGATGAAAGGGCTAAACGGAATCGTCCAAAAACTGCGGAGATTTTCGCCGCCATCGCCCTTCGCGTCAATTTAATCTTCGTTATGGAAGCGTGTTATGAACTTAATCCATCGTCCTTCTCTGGCGCAAGTGCGTCTTGTTAAACCCCTTTTGCGAGACATCCCTGATGCCGCGCGGCATTGTTGTGTGATCTTGCCAGAGGGCGATGATTGGCATGACGCGCCGGATCCTGCGGCGCTGCAGGCGGTGCTGGCACGGCAACGGAGCCCGGGATTGGCCGATAAACCGGTGTCCGTGGCGACGCCATCCGGCGGGGTGGTGACCTGGGTGCGCATCCCGGCGGAGGGCGATGCCTTTGGCGTGCAGAGTCGTTTGCGGGCGGCGTTACAGCCGTTGTTGGCCGAGCATCCGGATACGGTGCTGGTCGCGGCGTATGGGCCGGAGGCGTTCCGCGTGCGGGCCTTGGAGGCGGCCGCCTATGTTGTTTTGTTAAATACGGCCCCGTTGCCGACGCTGAAATCGGGCGCTAAGCCCGTTGTCTTGCGGCGCCTGACCTTGCAGGGCGCACCGGCCTTGCCCGGTTTGGCGCGGGTTAAGGCCTTGGCTGAGGCCAATAGCGTGGCGCGTCATCTGACCATGATGCCGCCGAATGTGTTGAACGCGGGGCGTTATCGACGCGAGGTGGCAGCGTTGGCCGCGCAGCAGGAATGGCGTATGACGACCTATGGTCTTGATAAATTGCGCAAGATGGGCGCCGGAGCCTTTGTCGCCGTGGCGCAAGGCTCCGCGCCCGCCGAGGCGGCGATTGTGAAACTGGTCTACGACGGGCGCAAAACCAAAAAAGGGGCGGCGGACATTGCCTTGGTGGGCAAGGGCATCTGTTTTGATACCGGCGGTCATAACCTCAAACCGGCGCGTTATATGCAGGGCATGCACGAGGACATGAACGGCTCGGCGGTGGCCTTGGGTATCGTGTTTGCGGCGACGGCGTTGAAACTGCCGATTCGCCTGACCGCGTGGTTGGCGATTGCCGAGAATCACCTCAGCCCGCAGGCGTATACGCAAAACGCGGTGGTGACGGCGTTGAACGGACAGACGATAGAGATCGTGCACACCGATGCCGAGGGGCGCATGGTCTTGGCCGATACGCTGACCTTGGCGGCACGCGATACGCCCGATGCCATCCTCGACTTTGCGACCCTGACGGGATCTATGCACACGGCCTTGGGGACGCGCTATTCGGGCGTGTTCGCCAATCGCGAGGCCTTGTTGACCGATGCGCTGGCGGCGGGCGAGGCGACGGGCGAGCGGGTGTGTGCCTTTCCGCTGGCGGCCGATTACGCCCCGGCCTTGGATTCGGAGGTCGCGGATGTCAAACAATGTACGCTGGAGGGTGAGGCAGACCACATCTTGGCCGCCTTGTTCTTGCAACGCTTTGTGGCGGACAGGCCGTGGCTACACATGGATCTGTCGGCCAGTCGTTGCAAAGACGGCCTCGGCGCGGTCACCAGCGAAGTGACCGGTTTCGGCGTTGCGTGGGGGTTGGCGATGCTAGAACGGTTGGCGGCCGCGTAGAAACTGTTTTTTCAACGAACGGGGAAGGCCACGCCACCCCGCTGCGATGGGAAAGCGGGCCATGTTACCGCGCTATGTGGCGTGTCACTGGCTTTGTCGCTGGTTTGTCGAGGAAGGTTGTGCTTTTACGGCTTACCCACTATGAATCACATAGAGCCCGAATTCGGTGTGTCCGTTTTTCTGGACATTTCGTATCCTATTTGATACAATCAGGCGCATGAAGACTATTCACACCACCGAAGCGTTCGACGATTGGTTTGCTAGTCTGTGTGATAAACAGGCCGAGAAGCGGGGTCAGGCGCGGATTCGTCGGGCCGAACTTGGCAACTTCGGCGACTGCAAGTCAGTAGGCGAGGGCGTTTCGGAAATGCGGATTCACTACGGGCCGGGGTATCGTGGGT
>QYQG01000094.1 GCA_007280375.1 Betaproteobacteria bacterium | reverse complement strand
GTAGAGGCCAAGGTTTGGCGGGCAAAGGTTGGGCATATCTCTTTGTATCTGCTGGACACGAATCTGGAATGCAACCAAGAGACGGATCGTCACATTACACACCAGCTCTATGGCGGCGATAAACACACCCGTATCCAGCAAGAGATCGTGTTGGGCATCGGCGGGATGCGCGCCTTGCGCGAGCTGGGTAAGAAACCAACGGTGTTTCACATGAACGAGGGTCATGCGGCCTTCTTGGTGTTGGAACGCATGCGTCAGAAGGTGAAGGCGGGGCTGTCGTACGAAGCGGCGATTGAGGCCGTAGCGGCCAATACGGTGTTTACGACACATACGCCGGTACCGGCGGGTCATGATCACTTTCCTGCGGCGATGATCTGGGATTATTTCTCGCAGCGTTGTACCGATTTAGGGGTGGGTCACGAGAAATTTATGCGTCTCGGTGGCGGCGGTAGTGATTTTAATATGACGCGTTTGGCCCTCATAGGCTCGCGTTATCATAATGGTGTGTCGCGCATCCATGGGGGGGTGTCATCGCAGATCTTGTCGGATATGTGGCCGCAGATCCGGCCGGAAGAATCTCCGATGGATTACATCACCAATGGCGTTCATGTCCCCACCTTCTTGGCCGAGGAATGGCAGGCCTTGTTCGATAGCCAATTGGGCTATGAGTGGCGTCGACGCATGACGGAGGTGAGTTATTGGCAACGCTTGGATGACCTGTCTGATCACCAGTTCTGGACGGTACATCAGGCGCTCAAGTCGCAGTTGTTGCAATATGTGCGTGGGGTGCTAACTCAACAGCACCTGCGTAATCATGGTTCTCCTGCACACTTGGACCGTATCTTGAAGCTGGCCGATCCGCTCAATCCAAATGTCTTGGTGATTGGCTTCGCGCGCCGTTTTGCGACCTACAAGCGCGCGGCCCTGCTATTTGAAAACATGGATTGGTTGCGTAGTTTAGTGAACGAGGCCGACCGCCCGGTGCTGTTCCTCTTCGCCGGTAAGGCTCACCCCGCGGATCGTCCGGGTCAGGAGCTCATTAGACGCGTCCATCAACTGTCGTGTCAGCCAGAGTTTGAGGGCAAGATCTTGATGTTGGAAGGCTATGATCTAAACCTCGCGCGCCGCTTGGTGTCGGGCTGTGATGTCTGGCTTAATAACCCGATCTATCCGTTGGAGGCCTCGGGCACCTCCGGCATGAAGGCGGCGATGAATGGGGTGTTGAACCTTTCGGTGACCGATGGCTGGTGGGATGAGGGCTATGACGGTACGAATGGTTGGGCGATTAAGCCGGCTCCCGAGTGGTATGACGATGCCCGCCGAGACGGTGAAGATAGCCGTACCCTGTACGAGTTGTTGCAGGATAAGGTGATCCCGCTTTATTACGAGCGTAATGATCTGGGTTATTCGCCGGGTTGGGTGCAGATGGCCAAGCGCTCGATTGCGACCCTGTTACCGCAATTTAGCTCGTTGCGCATGGTGACGGAGTATGTGCACAAGTTCTATATTCCGGCTGCGGAGGGTGGGCGTAGCGTTCATGAACAGGCGTATGCGGGTGCCCATGCCTTGGCCGCTTGGAAGTCCCAAGTGCAGGTCGTCTGGGATGGCGTTTCGGTGCGCAATCTGTCGGATATGCCGCGTCAGATGGTCTTTGGCGACGAGATGGCGCTACGCGTCGCCGTGAATCTGGCGGGGTTAAGCCCTGAAGATGTACGGGTCGAGCTGTTGTTGAGTCGGGGTTTCGGTGCGCACAAGGTGCATAACGAGGTGCGTTTCGCCTATGTGGGCATGGAGGGTGCTGAGGCTATCTATCAGATGACCTATCAGCCGAGTTGGTGCGGGCGGATGGAATTCCGAGTGCGCGTATATCCGCATCACGCGCTCTTGACGCATCGTTTTGAGACGGGGCGCTTGCTCTGGCTATGATGAGTGCGTAGCGGCGATGAGTTGGGTGTAGAGCGCTACATATTCACGCGCGCTGTGTTCCCAACTCATGTCTTTCCGCATGGCAGTTTGCTGCATGCGTCGCCACGCCTTGGGGTCATGATAGATCGCCAAGGCGCGTTCGATGGTGAGCCAGAGTGCGTGTGCGGTGTCGCCCGCAAAACTGAAGCCGTCTTTGCCATCGGTGACGCTGTCAGCGAGTCCGCCGGTGGTGCGCACGAGGGGCAGGGTGCCGTAGCGTTGGCTGTACATTTGATTGAGGCCGCAGGGCTCAAAACGTGAGGGCATGAGGAAGATGTCGGCACCGGCCTCGATGCGATGCGAGCGGCCTTCGTCGTAACCGATAAAGGCCGCTACGCTGTGCGGGTGTTGCTGCGCAAGCTGCTTGAAGCGGACCTCTAGTTCGGGCTCGCCGGTCCCTAGGATGGCGAGTTGTCCCCCTTGGGCGAGAATGCCGTCGACTGCTTGCACGACCCAGTCGAGGCCTTTTTGATGCGTGAGGCGCGAGACGATGCCAAAGAGCGGGGCTGCGGCATCTTTGTTGAGGCCAAGTTCGGTCTGCAATGCCGTCTTGCTGCGGCGTTTTCCTGCCATGCCACGATAGGTGTAGTTGTGCGCAAGATGTAGGTCGCTACTGGGATTCCAGTCGGCGGTGTTGATACCATTTAGGATGCCGGTGAGTTGATGGCTGCGTTGTTGGAGTAGGCCTTGCATGCCCATGCCGAGCGGCTCGGCTTGGATCTCGAGCGCATAGGTCGGGCTTACGGTGGTGATCCAGTCGCTGTAAAAAAGTCCCGCTTTGAGAAAGGCGATGCTGCCATAGTATTCGAGGCCGTGGATGGCGAAGCTCTCAGCCGGAAGGCCTAGTCTAGGAAGGATATCTGGGTCGTACACGCCTTGGAAGGCGAGGTTGTGAATGGTCGTTAGGCTGGGGATGGGGCGGCCGGCATAGTGTAGATAGGCAGGGGCTAGGCCGGTTTGCCAATCGTTGCAATGCAGACAATCGGGGTGCCAGTGGGTCTGTTTGGCGAGGGCGCTGTGTGGGTCGCAGAGTTGCGCGGCAATGCGCGAAAGGAGTGCAAAGCGTTCGGCATTATCAGGGTGCTCGGTACCCGAGGCGTCTTGATAGGGACCGCCGGGTCGCTGGAAGGCGTGTGGGGCATCGAGGACATAGACGGGGACATGGGTGTCGGGCATCTGTCCTAAGAGTAACTGTACGGGGGTGTCTGCTGGGGCGGCGATGTTAGCCACGGGGGTGAGCGCGATACAGCGTTCTAGGACGGAAGGATAACCGGGTAGCAGGAGGCGGCAGTCTAGGCCAAGGTCGCGCAGGGCGGCGGGTAGTGAGGAGGAGACATCAGCTAACCCCCCGGTTTTGATGAGCGGGCGAGCCTCCGAAGAGACGAAGAGGATGTTGATGGGGCGTGGCATGAAAAAACTCCCGATAATTTTCTCTGATTATACGGCGTTGTTTTTGTCGCGTGAAGATTTAGGGAGGGGGCGCCGGTTCATCGGCTGGGGCGCGCTGTGGGCGTTTGCCTACCCGCAGATGGATGAGTAGACGCTCTTTTTGGCGTAGAACCTGTAGGCTGGCTGGCCGGCCGGGGGTTAATGCAGAGACCTGTGACATGAGCTGTTCTGCATTTTTGACGGGGTGTTGGTCGATCGCCAAGACAATGTCGCCTACCAATACACCGGCGCGTTCGGCTGGGCTTCCGGCGAGGAGGCCGCTGATGACGACGCCGGTTGTGCTACCGAGCGTCTCGGCCATCTCGGGGGTGAGGTCAGCAATCTCAACGCCGATCCAGCCGCGTGTGACCCCGCCTTGGGTGATGATGGCGCTCATGACATGCTGGGCCATCGCGGCGGGAATGGCAAAGCCGATGCCTTGGTTGCCGCCGGTACGCGAATAGATCGCCGAGTTGATGCCGACGAGGTGGCCTTGGGTGTCGATCAGTGCGCCGCCAGAGTTGCCCGGGTTGATGGCGGCATCGGTCTGGATGAAGGCTTCGTAGGTGGCGAGACCGAGGCGTTTGCGCTGTAAGGCCGAGACGATGCCTAAGGTGACGGTTTGGCCCATATTGAATGGGTTGCCAATGGCGAGCACAAAATCGCCGACTTTTAGGCTGTTTTCAGGGGCGAAGATCAAGGCGGGTAGGTTGTTGGCATGGATGCGTAAGACGGCGAGATCGGTGTCGGGGTCGCTGCCGATGATCTGAGCCTTGAAGCTGCGGCCATCGGCGAGTGCGACGCGCACGGATTGGGCTGTTTCGATGACATGGTGGCTGGTGAGGATGTAACCGCTGGTGCTGAGGATGACGCCTGACCCTAGGCCGGATCCTTGGGTCGGCGTGTCGCCATTGTGCGAGACATAGATGCTTACGACCGCTGGGCTGGCGAGCGCGGCAGCGGCGGCATAGCCGCTGTGGGGTGCGTGAGCGCTGACGCTGGCCGGGGCGGTGGCTACGGCTGGGTTAGTGTTAGGCAGGATGCCGGGCCAGAGGCGGTCGAGCGCCGCGAGGGCGGCGAGGATAATGGCGGTTGCCGCGCAGAGTTGCGCAAAAACTAACCAAGCGGTACGGAGCGTAACGGGGTTCATGGTTGGGTATATTACCTCGAATGCGAGGGTTCTTTAAGTGCGTAGCGTTTTGCAGTAGAATGCTTTGCTTTCAGGGTGGCAGATGTCGGTCTGTCAGTCGATGGCCGGTCGCTGTGTGGGCCGCTGTGATGATCTAATAACATAGACTGTATTGGGGTGAGTATGAGTGAGATGGCTATAAACCCATCGGCGGATCCGTCCAAACGCCGCTTTTTGGTGGCTATGAGTAGCGCGATTGGTGGGATCGCGGCTGCAGGGGTGGCCATTCCTTTTGTTGCTAGTATGATGCCGTCGGCGCGGGCCTTGGCGGCCGGCGCGCCGGTGGAGGTCGATCTGTCCCCGGTCGAACCGGGCATGATGTTGACGGTGGAGTGGCGCGGTAAGCCGGTCTGGATCGTCAATCGCACGCCGGAGATGTTGGCGATGCTGGCCAAGCACGACGATAGGTTGGTCGATGCCGCGAGTGAGCAGACCCAGCAACCGGCGTATGCGCAGAATGCGACCCGTTCCATTCAGCCGCAATATCTGGTCGCGGTGGGTATCTGTACCCACCTCGGCTGTTCGCCCACCTTCCGCAAGGAGATCGCTCCGGCGGACCTTGGCGCGGATTGGCCGGGAGGTTTTTTCTGTCCGTGTCACGGCTCCCGTTTTGACTTGGCTGCGCGCGTGTTTGATGGCTCGCCGGCCCCTACGAACTTGGTCATCCCGCCGCACCACTATATGTCCGCCACGCGGATCTTGGTGGGCGAGGATGCCAAAGTTTAATAACAATCATCACCTTACTGCACACATAAAATAGGAGAGCACCCAGATGCAAAATCTGCTCAACTGGATCGACGCGCGGTTTCCGCTGACGGCGAGCTACAAGGCGCACTTGTCCGAATACTTCGCGCCGAAGAACTTTAATTTTTGGTATTACTTTGGTTCCCTAGCCTTGATGGTCTTGGTGCTGCAGATCGTCACCGGTATCTTTTTGACCATGCACTACAAGCCGGATGGCGCGATGGCCTTTGCCTCGGTTGAGTACATCATGCGTGATGTGCCGCTGGGCTGGCTGATCCGCTACATGCACTCGACCGGCGCGTCGATGTTCTTTGTTGTGATCTATCTGCACATGATGCGCGGCCTGCTCTACGGTTCGTATCGTAAACCGCGTGAACTGATCTGGATCTTCGGCATGTTGATCTTCCTGGTCTTGATGGGCGAGGCCTTTATGGGTTACCTGTTGCCGTGGGGCCAGATGTCGTACTGGGGCGCGCAGGTGATCATCAACCTGTTCTCGGCGATCCCGTTTATCGGCGAGGATATCTCGACCTTGTTGCGCGGTGATTTTGTGGTGGGCGATGCGACGCTGAATCGCTTCTTTGCGCTGCATGTCATCGCCTTGCCGCTGGTCTTGCTGGGCCTGGTGGTCGCGCATCTGGTGGCCTTGCATGAGGTGGGCTCCAACAATCCGGATGGCGTGGAGATTAAAAAGCACAAAGACCCGGTGACGCACCTGCCGGTCGATGGCATCCCGTTTCACCCGTATTACACGGTCAAGGATATCCTGGGTGTGGTGGTGTTCTTGATCGTGTTCTCCGCCATCCTGTTCTTCGCGCCGGAGATGGGCGGCTACTTCTTGGAGGCCAATAACTTCATCCCGGCCGACCCGATGAAGACCCCGGAACACATCGCGCCGGTGTGGTATTTCACCCCTTATTACGCCATCTTGCGCGCCGTGCCGCCTATCTTCGGCTCGCAGTTCCCCGGTGTGGTGGCGATGGGCGTGGCGGTGGTGATCTTCTTCGCCCTGCCGTGGCTGGATCGGTCGCCGGTGAAGTCGATTCGCTATCGTGGCCTCAATTACAAGATCGCCTTGGGTCTATTTGTGTTCGCCTTTGTCGGCCTCGGCATCCTCGGTATCCTGCCGGCGACGGAGTTGTATACCTGGATCTCGCGCGTTTTGTCGGTGATCTACTTCGCCTTTTTCTTGCTCATGCCGTGGTATACCAAGAACGATCAGGCCCTGCCTGAGCCGGACCGCGTTACCTTCCATAGCCATTGATGACGAGGCCGCCGATATGATGTTCTCTACCCTGTTCCGTAAGTTGTTCCGTAATGGCCTCGCCGTCGTCCTGTTGGCTGTGCCGATGACTGCGCTGGCCTCCAGTACCGTGCACCTTGATCGCGCGCCGATCAATGTCGATGACCATGAGTCCCTGCAACGCGGTGCGCGCACCTTTACCAACTATTGCCTGTCCTGCCACGCGGCCAGCTACATGCGTTTTGTGCGCATGACCGACATCGGTCTGACCGAGGCGCAGATCAAGGATAACCTGCTGTTTACCACCGACAAGGTGGGTAGTCTGATGACCGTGGCGATGCGTCCGAATGATGCCAAAGACTGGTTCGGCGCGCCGCCACCTGATCTGTCGGTGATCTCGCGCGCACGCGGGGCCGATTGGCTCTACACCTATCTGCGTGGGTTCTACCGTGACGATACACGGGCCAGCGGCTGGAACAATACCGTCTTTGACAAGGTCGGTATGCCGCATGTGCTGGCCGATCTGCAAGGCCATCAGGTCGCCGTCATGCAGTCGCACATCGGTGCGGATGGCAAGGCGCATAGCGTGTTAGAGCGCGTGGAGTTGGCCAAGCCGGGGCGCTTGTCGCCGTCTGAGTACGACCTCGTGGTCGGTGATCTGGTAAACTACCTCGTTTGGATGGGCGAGCCTTCTGCGCCAACGCGTAACCGCACCGGCATCTTCGTGCTGCTGTTCCTTAGCGTTTTCCTCGTGATCGCCTTCTATATGAAAAAGGCGTTCTGGAAAGATATTCACTAATCCCCACAGGAAAAGAAAAGGTTATTTATTATGATGATCCTTCACGCAGGCACCTCGTGCTTATTTAGTCACCGTTGCCGTATCGTCTTGCATGAAAAAGGCATGGACTTTGAGGTTAAGCATGTCGATAGAAATGAGCAGCAGGAAGAGATCGCGACGCTTAATCCGTATGGCCGGCTGCCTATTTTGATCGAGCGGGATCTGGTCTTGTACGAGGCCAATATCATCAATGAATATATTGATGAACGCTTCCCGCATCCACAACTGATGCCGGCTGACCCCGTGATGAGGGCTCGTGCTCGCCTGATGTTGCACAATCTTGAGAAAGACCTGTTCTCGTTGGTGCCCGATCTGGAGCTTTCAGGGAAACCGGCCGAGAAAAATCGCGCCTTGATGCGCGATAGCCTGACACAACTGGCGCCGTTATTCGCGCGTAACCGTTACATGTTGGGCGATGATTACACGATGCTCGATGTGGTGATGGCGCCGTTGCTGTGGCGACTTGAGCATTACGGTATTCAGTTGCCGCGTCAGGCTTCGGCCCTGCTTAAGTATGCCGAAATGTTATTTGCACGCACGGCCTTTGGCGAGTCGCTGACACCCGTCGAGAAATCGATGCGTAAGTAGGCGTTTTTATGAGTACGCTTTCGAAGCAACCGTATCTATTGCGCGCACTCTATGAGTGGTGTGTCGATGCGGGATATACGCCCTACATCGTGGTGCATGTGGATGGCGACACGCGTATCCCGGCAGGGTTTGCGCGTAATGGCGAGATCACACTAAATCTACACCCAGACGCAGTGCAGGGCTTAGATATTACCGATGAGTGGTTAAGTTTTACCGCGCGGTTTGGGGGCGTGGCGCAACGCATTGAGGCCCCGGTGCAGAATGTCTTGGCTATTTATGCGCAGGAGACTGGCGATGGGATGAGCTTTGCAGCGATGAATCCTGCAGATGAAGCCACCTCAGGGCTGGAATCGGACGAGGGGCCTGCTCCCGTAGCAGACCCGGCCGCCCCTCCGCGAGGAAAACCGACATTACGGGTCGTAAAATAAGACGCTTTTCGATATAATCCACGCTTCATTTTTCGCCGCCATAGCTCAGTTGGTAGAGCAACTGACTTGTAATCAGTAGGTCCCGGGTTCGATTCCTGGTGTCGGCACCATTTTCAGGAGGGCGCGTGTCGTTGTTCACTTACGCGCTCCCTTATTACACGGACACACGCGCCGTGTTTGACACGATTGCCGATGAGCCGTGGGCCATCTGGCTGGATAGCGGCATACAGGACGGCCAGCCTCTAGGCCGTTACGACATCCTCAGCGCACAACCCACCACCACCTTATTGACCCACGCGGGCTGTACGCGCATTACGCGTATCGCGCGGCCGGAAGGGGTAAGCGAACATCGCGCGCCGCCTTTGTCCTTGCTACGCGAACAGCTTGCCCGCCGCGAAAAGGTGTCTTTGCCTGACGGTATCCCCTTTGCAGGCGGGGCCATGGGCTATTGGGGCTATGATCTTGCCGGCCAGATTGATCAGCAACCGGTCGCCGCGCTCAGTCCCGCGTCGGCGGATCATCGGGAGATGCCGGAGATGGCGATCGGGCTTTACGATTGGGCGCTGATTGTTGATCACCATTTGCGGCGCAGCACCTGGGTGACGACGGCGACATGGGATGACCCACAGGGCGTGGCGCGTTATTGGGCCGAGCGCCTCTGCCCGCACACGCCGATACCCCGCGCCGCGTTTCGGGTGACGGGCGCCGTCTCTACCCTGTTTGATGCCGAGGCCTATCGTGCGGCGGCCTTGCAGGTGCAGGCCTATATCGCGGCGGGCGATTGTTATCAGGTTAACCTTGCGCAGCGTTTTTCGGCGCCGGTCGAGGGTGACGCCTGGTTGGCCTATGGCGCACTGCGGCAACACAATCCAGCACCGTATGGGGCCTTTATGCGTTATCCGGGCGGGGCCGTGTTATCTAGCTCGCCAGAGCAGTTCTTATCGGTTCAGGCCGGACGGGTCACGACGCGGCCGATCAAGGGGACGCGCCGCCGTGATCCTGATCCGCAGGTGGATGAGGCCTTGCTGGCCGAGTTGATCGGTTCAGAAAAAGATCGTGCCGAGAATCTGATGATCGTTGATCTTTTGCGTAACGATCTCGGGCGGGTGTGTGTGCCGGGTAGTATTCAGGTCCCCGCGCTGTTCAGACCCGAAACCTTTGCGCGCGTGCATCATTTGGTGAGCACCGTGACCGGGCAGTTGCGTGCCGATGTCGATGTGCTGGCCTTGCTGGAGGCCGCGTTTCCGGGGGGATCTATTACGGGCGCACCTAAACGCCGGGCCATGGAGATTATCGCTGCCTTGGAAGGTCATCGTCGGGGCGTCTATTGTGGCAGCATCGGGTGGATCAATGACGCGGGCGATATGGATAGCAACATCGCTATACGCACGGCGGTGTGCGCGCAAGGACAGATACACGCGTGGGCGGGCGGTGGCATCGTGGCCGATTCTGATTGGCAGATGGAGTATCAAGAGTGTCTCACCAAGGCAGCGCCTTTTTTTGATCTACTACGGACGCATACCCTGTCAGAGAGCTAGCGGCTTAGGCTACAATGCACAACCTGCTTTGTTGGTCATGGCAGGCACAAATGGAAGCGTGGCAGAGCGGTTGAATGCAACGGTCTTGAAAACCGTCGAGGATGTGAGTCCTCCGTGAGTTCGAATCTCACCGCTTCCGCCAGAATATAGGTAAGGCCCCGCCTTTACAGGTGCTGCCTTGTTTCTCCAGCCGTCATCCCCCATGGTTCTCGCCGTCCATCTCGCTGCGTCTGCGCGTGTCGGCTTGCATAATGTCATTTGTGTGCTACAAAGTTAATACCTGACTAATTATGTCGGGTATTTGCGAGGAGCGCATCATGTACGACATCAATAAACTCATTGCGGCTGAAGCGATGCCGGCCTGCGAAGCGGGGGCGTTTTTGAGCGATATAGAGGATTGGACCGAGACCGATGCGCGGCGCATGGCGCGGATGGACGGTCTGGACTTGACCGACGAACGCTTGGATGTGATTTGTTGGATGCGAGATTATTTTGCCGACTGTGGTCAGCCGAACAACCCTCGTGGCTTGAGTCACGCGATGGAATCGGCGTTTGCAGAACAGGGTGGGCGAAGATATCTCTACCATCTGTTCCCCCAAGGGCCGGTCTTGCAAGGATGCCGCTTGGCTGGATTGCCCACGCCCGCTGGTACGGTGGACCGATCCTTTGGGACCGTCCACTAGAGGCCCGTCGCGCTTATTCCTCGACGCAGATCTCGTGCCGTATCACGCCGGTGACGGTGCGTAGGAAGATGCCGAGGATGACGGTGGAGGCGAGGGCTAATAATACGCCGCCGATCTTTAAGAAGAGCGTCGCGCCGCTGTGTTCAAAGGCGACGAAGCTGGCAACGGTAATGGCGGCGAGGGGGAAGCTGTAGGCCCACCACGAGAGGAAGAATTTGACGCGCAGGAACTGCCGCGCTTGGGTGAGGAGTAGGAGGGTGAAGAACAGCCCGCTGTGGTAGAGAATGTGGGCGAAGGCGTCCATGTGGCCGGTGAGCTTGATATAGCTGATGAAGCCGACGGCGGGCGGAGCGATGAGGATGAAGAGGGTGGGCATCAGTCGCTCGGGCAGGCTGCCGTGGAAGATGACGCGGTTCATGATGACGGCCAAGAGTACCGGCCAGAATAGCAGGCCGAGGCTGAAGAAGAACCAGGAGATCTCGATGCTGGCGTGTTCCACCCCGGCGATGGGGACGAGGATGTTGCCGACGACGGGGATGAACCACGCCGGGTTGAGGTGTTGGATCTGGAAGTGGTCGCGGTGCATCCATTGGCTCATGACGAACAGCGTCAGGCCGAGGTGTACGACACTACCGACGGCCCAGAGGACGAAGGAGAGGTCGCGGTCTAGGGGGAGCCACGCGATCGACAAGAGGATGAGGCTGATGGAGACGGTGGGGACGAAGTTGATGCGGATGGGGTGGCGCCATTCACCGATGACGGCGGCGCGGTGTTTGAGTGTCTTGGCGCTGTAGATGAGCGCAAAGGCGATGAACAGGGCGCTGGCCAAGAAGGTGAGCGCGAGGCTGGTGATGTCGGTCAGGCCTAAGATGCCTTCGGCGCGACGCCAGGCGAGGGCGAGGCCGGAGATGCCCATGACAGCGGCAAACCACGACACAGGGAAGTGCGCTAGACGGCTGTTAGTTGCGGCGTTCATGGGGAATCCTTACGCTTAGAAGTAGTTGGTCTTTTCGGTCTCGACCGGTAGGTTGGCGCCTTGCCAACCCATGATACCGCCGGTGATGGATTTTAGGTCGCTATAGCCGAGTTTGGCAAGTTGGATGGTGGCGAGCGCGGCGCGCCCGCCGGTGCGGCAATAGATCAGGATGGGGGTGTCTTTTTTGACGAATTCTTGCACCTCACCGATGCGGAACTCTAAGATGCCGCGCGGGATATTGATCGCGCCGGGGATGCGGCCGGCCTCGAATTCGCCCGCCTCGCGGACATCTAAGACCTGCACCGGGCCGGACATCGTGTCCCAAGCCGATTGCGGGTCGATCTCGGTGATCTGGGTGCGGGCTTCGGCGACGAGTTGCATGGGGGTTGATGACATGGCGTTCCTTTCGGTGGGGGTTTTGGCGCTGATTAAGGTTCAGGCGTGGTTAATGGTGATTAATGGGGCATGACGGGGTGGCGGCCGGATCTTGCTGGTTACGCATGTGATCCGCCAACTTGAGGATCGCATTGTATAGGTGTTCGCGCAACGCGACATCGGTGATGACTTCGTCGAGGGCGAGACGCATACAGAGCATCCATTGATCGCGCGCGTCGCTATTGATGGGGAAGTTTAGATGGCGGCGGCGCAACATAGGGTTGCCGTGTCGTTCGACAAAGAGTTGTGGCCCGCCCAGCCAACCAGAGAGGAACTCAAACAGTTTTTGTTGCGAGCCGGACAGGTCTTCGGCGTGGAGTTTGCGGATGCCGTAGGTCTCGGGCAGCTCATCCATGTGAGCGTAAAACCGTTCGGTGATTCGATGGACGGCAGGTTCTCCGCCGATAAGGTCGTAGTGGCTTTGCATAGGTGGGGTGTATGGTGCTTCAGGGGGTTAACATTGTGCCAGAAAAAAAATGGGAGGGAGCCTTTCGGCCCCCTCCCTAAATACTGCACAAGATGAGAGTGCTACACATCCCTAGGTCACCGGTCTGGGTGTCCCTCCCATGCGACCCATAACCTAGATTTGCATGGATATATCAGCAAATGGCGTGCCAAGCGCGATAAAGTATTTTTACGCTTGAAAAACATGGCGTTGTGTTTTTGTGCTGTGCGTTGTGCTTGGCGCGTATGACGATTTTGTCTGTATGTGGTGACATTATTGTCATGCGTGGCGCGGTTGTGCTTTAATGGCGGTATGGAAATCACCCCCGAATTTCGTTCGTTTTTTGACAGTTTGCCCGAGCCGCGCATCTTGGTGGATACCGCGTATCGCATCTTGGCCGCCAATCGTGCCTATATCCGCACCTTCGCCACGGAGGCCACACAAGAGGCCGATTGGGTGGGGCGTTTTTGCTACGAGGTGTCGCACCATTACGCGCTGCCGTGCGATCAGTGCGGTGAGTCGTGCCCTTTGCAGGGCGCCTTGAAGGATCGCCAGCCGAATCGGGTGTTGCACCTGCATCACACGCCGAATGGCGAGGAGTATGTCGATGTGGAATTGGTGCCGTTGTTGGACGCACACGGCGAGGTGACGGCCTTTATCGAGCGGATGCAGTTTTTGGGTGGGAAGACGATACCGACTGCGGTGACCGCTATGGTGGGCCGTTCGCCCCCGTTTTTGCGGATGTTGGAGCTGATTAACCGTGCCGCGCCGGCGATGACGCCGGTCTTGTTGTTGGGCGAGTCAGGGACGGGCAAGGAGTTGGCGGCGCAGTCGGTGCATCACCTCAGTCCGCGCCGCGAGCAGCCCTTTGTGCCGGTGGAGTGTTCGGGTCTTACCGAATCGTTGTTTGAATCCGAGCTGTTTGGGTATGAGAAGGGCGCGTTTACCGGGGCGAATCAGCGCAAGATGGGCCTGATTGAACACGCGGCGGGCGGGACGCTGTTTCTCGATGAGTTGGGCGATATCCCCTTGACGATGCAGGTGAAGTTGTTGCGTCTGTTGGAGTCGGGGACTTTTCGCCGCGTCGGTGGGGTGGAGATCTTGCGGGCGGATTTTCGCCTAGTGGCCGCAACGCATCGTGACCTGACGGCCATGGTGGAGGCGGGGAGCTTTCGTCGTGATCTGTATTATCGGATCGCGGTTTTCCCCGTCCATTTGCCGCCCCTCCGTGCGCGTGGCGATGATCTGCCGGTGTTGGTGGATATGCTCTTGGCGCGCGTCGCGCCGGGGCGATCGTTGCGGCTAGAGGCGGCGGCGATGACGGCGTTACGCGCTTACCCCTTTCCCGGGAATGTGCGTGAACTGCGCAACTTGATTGAGCGCGCCGTGCTGTTGACCGATGGCGATACGATAGGTGTGGCGGCGTTGGCCTTGCCGGAGCGTGGCGTGTCTGAGACGCATCCGACCAGTTTTGCGGCGACCGAGCACGCCCTGGTGCAACAGACCTTGGCGCGGCACGGCGGCGATCGTGCGGCCACCGCGCAGGCCTTGGGCATTAGCGAGCGGACACTGTATCGGAAGATGCGAAAACCCTAGTTGTCATAGCGTTGACCGCTGGGCTGTGTGCCACTATCCTGCGCGTCTTAATTTAGGAGTTAATTATGAATACCGAGGCCATGACCCCCGCTGACTATCAGCGTGTGATGCATTCCATCATCCAGCGTGTGGCGACGGGCCCGGAGTTGTCCAAGAATATCTCGCAAGAGGAGGCCGCGCAGGGCATGGCGGGGATCCTCGCCGGCCATGTGGACGCGGTGCAGGCGGCGATCTTTTTTATCGCCTTGCGCATGAAACGCGAGACGATGGACGAGAACAAGGGCGTGCTGGATGCTGTGCTAAATGCGACGCAGCGGGTGACGGCGACGGTCGATGAGGTAGTCGATATCGCTGACCCCTATGATGGCTATAACCGGTGTCTGCCGGCCGCACCGTTCTTAGGCCCGTTGTTGGCTGAGCTCGGTTTGCCGGCGGTGTCGCACAGCGCGCAGGAGATCGGCCCTAAGTTCGGCGTGACGGCGCGGCATGTGCTGGCGGCGGCGGGGGTTCCGGTCGATCTGTCGCCGACGGCGGCGGCGGCGCGGCTGGCCGACCCGGCGTTGGGCTGGTCGTACCTCGATCAGGCGCAGTATTGCCCGGGCCTGCACGCCCTCGTGCCGCTGCGTCAGCGCATGATTAAACGCCAAGTGCTGACGACGATTGAGGTCTGCGCACGGCCGATCGCGGGGCGTAAGCACACGCACTTTGTCACCGGTTTTGTGCATAAACCCTATCCGCCGATCTATGCCATGTTGGCGCGCCATGCGGGCTTTGATTCGGGCCTCATCATCCGCGGTGTCGAGGGCGGCGTGATCCCGTCGTTGCGGCAGGCGGGTAAATATCACCTCTATCAAGACCGGGGCGAATTGGCCCTGGCCGATGTCGATCCGATTGCCTTGGGTATCCAGCAGTCGGTGCGCTCCGTGCCGTTGCCGGAGGACCTGCCCAAGTCGGAGCGAGCCGGCGACGAAGTAGCCATCATGGTCGATGTCGCGGCAACGGCGGCCGCGGCCGCGAAGGTGGGCATGGCCGCGCTGGGTGGCGAGACCGGCCCGACCTATGACTCGTTGGCCCTGACGGCGGCCTTGATTATGGTGCAGACGCGCCGTGCACCTAGCCTGCTTGATGCGATGACGCAGGTGCGTGCGGTGCTCGATTCTGGTCGTGCCGTGGCGCGGGTGCGCTGATGGGCTGGGTCGCGGTAGCTGGCGCGGGCGAACTGGCCCCCTTGGCGATGCAACGGGTCGTCGTGGCCGGTCAGCGATTGTTGCTCTGTCATGGTCAGACGGGTTATTTCTGCATAGCCGAAGACTGTACGCACGAGGACTATTCGCTCGCCTTTGGCTGCGTCAAGGGTGACCGCATTAAGTGTTCGCTGCACGGCAGTTGGTTTGATCTGGCCAACGGTCAGCCCTGCAACGAACCGGCCGATTGCGCCTTAAAGACCTATCCGACCCGGATCGAAGCCGGGCAGATTTGGGTGGAGGTTGTTGTATGAGTGTGTCCATGAGTGCGCCTATCTTTCCGAAACTCATCCGTATGCCAAGGGTGGACCATCCCGTCACCCTGCCGGTGGCGCGGTTTGATGCGGTCAAGACGGCGGCCGATCTGCCTGACCGACTCTTTATGGGCCGTTTGGAGGCCGATTCTTTTCGGCTGGAGAAAAAGGGTTGGCGTGCCGATTGGCGTTCGCCGGATGGCCTGACGCGGTTTCGTCATGCCGGGCATTTATCTTCCTTGGAGTTGCAGTGGATGGGCGAGGAGGCGGTCACCTTGGTCACGGCGGAGGCCTTTAGCGAGTTGGCGCAGACGGTGCAAAACATCCACCCCGAGGCGTGGATGCGGCGTTTGGCCGAACGGCTGGAGGCGCAATGGAATGTGCGTGTCTTTCCGCATCGCGAGGAGGATGCCGTGGTCAGCGCGTTTCCGGATGGCTATCAACTCACGCTGCTGTTGCCCGTCGCGGCCGACCGCTTGATGGCCTTGTTTGACCTGCATCAGGCGTGGGCGACTGAGCAGGTCTTCGCGCTCGAGGCGCATCTGCGGCTGCACTTTAGCGTGGTCAATTACATTGAAGGACGCAATCCGCCCATGCTGGCGCATCCCGCCGGCTTGGTGATGCACCATGTCAATGCCTTGGGCACACCGGCGGCCGAGGCGCCGGAGAAGGAGAGCGACCCCGATGGCGAGGTCGCTTGGACTTTGCGGCGTAGTCATTATCTCTACACCGCGCATATCGCTCTGGTCGATGCGCCCGTTGTGATCGAACGACTCGCGGCGGCTGGATTTATCGGTGCGGCGGGTGATGCCTTGGAGATGGGCGCGGCGCTGATGCCCTTGGGCTACGAATACGCGGCGCAAAACGCGTGGTGGTTTGACACGGCACGGGCGCGGCGCATCTTCTACCCCACCTTGGGCGACAGCGAAGACCGCAACGCCTTAGCGAGCAACTCCAGCGCGATTTGGAACAAGGCCCTGATCCGCGACGCACAAAAGGCCGCCGAACAGTGCAAAGCCGACACCGCGCGTGCGGTCATGGAAGGTCTCAGCCGCCCCGACCCCGGAGCGGCACTGCATTGACCCGCAGGCGTCTCGCCTGTGAAGGGGCGCGGGCTTTAGCCCGCCATAGCGGTTGTGTGTCGTTGGCGGGCTGAAGCCCGCCCCACAGTGGTTTCTCATGCTACGAATATAGACCTGACCCCACGCGTGCGTTGCTACGCCCTAACATTAGAGCTATCGCGTTAGAATGACACCCTTTACGCGCCCCGCCGGATAGACACCATGCTGCGCCTGACTCAGATCAAACTACCGCTCGCGTATGTCGAGACAGACATCGCCGCCGCGATCGTGCGGCGGTTGGTCATCGCTCCCGATGAAATCGTGGACTACACCGTGTTCCGGCGCGGCTACGATGCGCGCAAGCGCTCGGCTATCGTGTTTGTCTTTAGCGTTGATGTGACCGTGCGCGATGAGGCGGCGGTGCTGCAACGCCTGACGCGGGATAACCACATGGCGAATATCGGCCCGACACCGGATATGGCGTATCGCGTGGTCGCCCACGCGCCGGCGGGTTTGACGCAGCGGCCGGTGGTGGTGGGTACGGGGCCGTGTGGTTTGTTGGCCGGTCTGCTGTTGGCGCAGATGGGCTTTCGGCCGATCATCTTAGAACGCGGCAAGGCGGTGCGTGAACGCACGAAGGATACTTGGGGGCTGTGGCGCGAGGGGGTGTTGAACCCGGAGTCGAATGTGCAGTTTGGCGAGGGCGGCGCGGGGACCTTCTCGGACGGCAAGCTCTATACGCAGATCAAAGATCCGCAGCATTACGGGCGCAAGGTTCTAAACGAGTTTGTCGCGGCCGGTGCGCCGGAGGAGATCCTGTTTCTTAGCAAGCCGCATATCGGTACTTTTCGCTTGGTGAAGATGGTGGAGCGGATGCGCGCAGAGATTATCGCCTTGGGCGGTGAGGTGCGTTTTGGGCAACGGGTGGAGGGGTTGGATATCGTGGCGGGCGCAGTGCGGGGCGTGACCTTGGCCAGCGGCGAGCACATCGCAACAAACCATGTGGTGTTGGCGATCGGCCATAGCGCGCGCGATACCTTTGAACGGCTCCATGCGCAGGGGGTGTTCATGGAGGCAAAGTCGTTTTCGATCGGTCTGCGTATTGAGCATCCGCAGACATTGATCGATCAGGCGCGTTTTGGTGCGGCGGCTACCGAGGTGGCGACGAAGGATAGGCTCGGTGCGGCGGACTACAAGTTGGTGCATCACTGCGCCAACGGGCGCGCGGCCTATAGTTTTTGCATGTGTCCGGGCGGTCAGGTGGTGGCCTCGTGTTCTGAGCCGGGGCAGGTGGTGACCAACGGGATGAGCCAGTATTCACGCGCCGAGCGCAACGCCAATGCGGCCTTGGTGGTCGAGGTGCGGCCCGAGGATTTTCCGAGCAACGACCCTTTGGCGGGGATCGCCTTCCAACGCCAGTGGGAGGCGCAGGCCTTTGTGGCGGGCGGTGGCGATTACCGCGCACCGGCGCAACGGGTGGGCGATTTTCTGGCGGGGCGGCCGTCCGTGGCCGTGGGCGAGGTGGAGCCGTCCTATCAACCGGGGGTGCGGATGACCGATCTATCAAGCTGTGTGCCGCCGTTTGTGGTGGAGGCCTTGAAGGAGGCGATTGTTGCCTTTGACAAAGAGATCAAGGGTTTTGCGATGGCGGACGCGTTGTTGACCGGGGTCGAGACGCGCACCTCGTCGCCGCTACGCATCACGCGCGATGCGGGCTGTCAGAGCGTCAACACGCGCGGCTTGTTTCCTGCGGGTGAGGGCGCGGGCTATGCGGGCGGCATCTTGTCGGCGGCGGTCGATGGCGTCCGCGTGGCGGAGGCGGTGGCCTTGGCGATGCTAAAGGACGGTGCTTAATGGGCTTGCGCGTCTTAGCGATCATCCCGCCGATGACGCAACTCAATACGCCGTATCCTTCGACGGCCTATTTGACGGGGTTTTTGCGTTCGCGCGGGGTCGATGCGGTGCAGGAAGACCTTGCGCTGGCCTTGGTCTTGGCGATCTTTTCGCCCGCCGGCGTAGAACAGCTACGGGTTCACGCCGAGGCCTTGCCGGAGGCGACGCGTTCGGAGACGGTGCAGGTTTTTTTGACGCAGTTTTCGCGCCATCAGGCGACTATCGCGCCTGCCATCGCCTTTTTGCAGGGACGCGACCCGTCGCTGGCGTTTCGGATCGCGAGCGGCGGTTTCTTGCCGGAAGGGCCGCGTTTTGATGCGATGGACAACTACGCGGAGACCGAGGCGGGCGATCCGTTGGCGTGGGCCTTTGGCGCGTTGGGCGTACACGATCGGGCGCGGCATCTGGCGACCTTGTATCTCAACGACCTAGCCGATTGTCTGCGCGAGGCGGTCGATGCGCGTTTTGAGTTTGTCCGTTATGCCGAATCGCTGGCGCAGAGTCAGGCGAGTTTTGACCCCTTGGCGGAGGCCATGGTCGCCGCGCCGAATTGGCTAGACCGCACGCTACAGCAGTTGACCGTGGCCGCTATCCGGCAGCATCGTCCGGATGTGGTGCTCTTGTCCGTGCCGTTCCCCGGTTCGGTCTATGCCGCGTTACGCATCGCGCAGACGATCAAGGCGCACGACCCGGCCATCGTCATCGCGCTGGGCGGCGGCTTTGTGAACACCGAATTGCGCGAGTTGTCCGATCCGCGCGTCTTTGATTTTGTCGATTTTGTCACCTTGGACGACGGTGAGCGGCCCATCCTCAACCTGTTGGCACATTTAGATGACCCGGCCGCGCCGCTGTTGCGCACCTTTCATCGCGTAGATGGCGTGGTGCGTTATGCCACCTGCGCGGATGCCGATATCGCCTTCGCCGAGGTGGGCACACCGACCTGGGACGGCCTGCCGCTAGACCGTTATCTGTCCTTACTCGACATGCTCAACCCCATGCACCGGCTCTGGTCCGATGGGCGCTGGAACAAGCTCACGGTGGCGCATGGCTGTTACTGGAAGAAATGCAGCTTTTGCGATGTCAGCCTCGATTACATTAGCCGTTATGATGGCGTGGCGGCGACCACGCTGGTTGATCGCATCGAGGCGGTGATTGCCGAGACCGGGCAGACCGGTTTTCATTTTGTCGATGAGGCCGCGCCGCCCAAGGCCTTGAAGTCGCTCGCCGAGGAGCTGCAACGGCGTAACCGCGCGATCTCGTGGTGGGGCAATATCCGTTTTGAGAAATCGTTCACGCCCGCCTTGTGCGAACAACTGGCGGAGAGCGGCTGTATCGCGGTCTCGGGCGGGCTAGAGGTGGCCTCTGATCGTCTCTTGGCCTTGATGAAAAAGGGCGTCTCGGTGGACCAAGTGGCGCGGGTGACGCACGCCTTTAGCGAACAGGGTGTCTTGGTGCACGCCTATCTGATGTATGGTTTTCCGACCCAGACGGTGCAGGACACGGTGGACGCGCTGGAGCTGGTGCGGCAATTGTTTGTCGAGGGCTGCATCCAGTCGGGATTTTTTCATCGTTTCGCCTGCACGGTGCACTCGCCGGTGGGGTTAAATCCCACGGAATATGGCATCCAGTTGCAGCCCTTGCCAGCGGGTGGATTTGCCCGCAACGATGTCCCGTTCACCGACCCGACCGGCGTCGACCATGCGCGTTTGGGCGTGGCCTTGTCCAAGGCGATCTACAACTACATGCACGGCATCGGCCTAGACACCGATGTGCGCGACTGGTTCGATATGCGCGTGCCGCGCACCACCGTAGCGAAAGACCGCATCGCACGGGCGCTGGCGGGGTAAGACCCACCGGTGCGGCGGACTTGCCCACGATAGCGTCCGCGTCTTAGGCGCGCGGGCATCCTGCCTGCTGGCGGGCAAGATGCCCGCGCGCCATGAAGGGCTACGGGGTCGCTACTTTGCGCTAACATTTAACCGGACAGTTCTAAAACTCGTAACGGTGTGTGCTATCGTCGCGCCCCATGATTAAACGCATCCTATCGCCCTTTTTGTTGGCCTTTGTCCTGCCGCTGGTGGCGATCTACGCGTGGTGGGGTGGGTTTACGGAGGTGACGATAACAAAGGCGCAGCGCGGGCCGTATACCTATGCCTATCTGGAACAGGCGGGCGATTATTCTAAGTTGCAGACCCTGGAGCTGAAGGCGGATCAGGCCTTGCGCGCGCAGGGGATCATCGCCGGTGCGCCGATTACGGTGTTGTTGTCGAACCCGGATACGGTGATCGTCACCGAGCGGCGCGGCCGGGTGGGCTTTTTGGTGCCGCTAGGGACCACGGTGCAGGCGCCGTTGGCGATGGCGACGATCCCCGCGCGGCAGGTGTTGTCGGTGACGGTGCAGGCGGGGCGTGGCTTGGCACCGGGGCGGGCGTATGCCGCCTTGGATGCGTATCTGCAAAAACAAGGTCGTGGTATTTTGATGCCGACGGTGGAACATTACGCGCCCGCGCCAACGGTCTATCGCATGGGCGTGTTTACGCTTGAGATGGGGCTGTAACCGTGCTGAATGCGCTGTGGGTCGGTTTCTTTTTGGTCGCGATTGCGGCCTCGCTGTGGCAGTTTGTGGTCCACGGCCAGGCGGATATCTTTGCGCAGGTGATGCAGGCGAGTTTTGCGAGCGCGAAGACCGGTTTTGAGATCGCCTTGGGGCTGACCGGCGTGATGTGTCTGTGGCTGGGCTTGATGCGCGTCGGTGAGCGAGCCGGGTTTTTGCAGGCGGTGACGCGACTGTTGGAGCCATTGTTGGCGCGCGTCTTTCCGGAGGTGCCGCGTGGCCATCCGGCCTTGGGGTCGATGACGATGAACCTGTCGGCCAATGTCTTGGGGCTGGATAACGCGGCGACGCCGATGGGGATCAAGGCGATGCACGAGTTGCAGACCTTGAATAAAGAGCCGTTGGCGGCGAGCAATGCGATGATCTTGTTTTTGGTGATTAACGCGTCGTCGGTGACCTTGTTGCCTATCACGATCTTTACCTATCGGGCGCAGATGGGGGCGGCGGATCCGACCGATGTCTTTATCCCGATCTTGATGGCGACCTACGCCTCGACCATGGCGGGGTTTTTGACCGTCGCCGCGATCCAGCGTCTGCCGCTGTTTAATGTCGTGGTGATGGCGTGGCTGATGGGCTTGACGCTGGCCGTGGGCGCGATCTCGGCGTGGTTTTTGAGCCTGCCGGCGACGGAGGTGAGCGTGCAGTCGGCCTTGATCAGCAACCTGTTGTTGCTGGGGATTATTGCGGCGTTTTTGATCGGCGCTTCGGCGCGGCGGGTGAATGCCTATGAGGCCTTTATCGACGGGGCAAAAGAGGGTTTTCAGACGGCGATTGCGATCATCCCGTATCTGGTGGCGATGTTGGTGGCGATTGGTCTGTTGCGCGCATCCGGTGTGTTGGAGGCGTTTACCGAGGCGGCGCGGGCGGGGGTGGCGGCCTTGGGCGCGGATGCGCGGTGGGTCGATGCCTTGCCGACGATGATTATGAAGCCGTTGTCGGGCAGTGGTTCGCGGGCGATGATGATCGAGGCGATGCAGACCCATGGCGCCGATTCGTATATTGGGCGGCTGGTGTGCATCGTGCAGGGCAGCACCGAGACGACCTTTTATGTCTTGGCCGTTTACCTAGGCGCGGCGGGGGTCAAACGCGCCCGCCACGCGATTAGCGGCTGTATCGCGGCTGACTTGGCCGGATTTGCCGTGGCGGTGTGGGTGGCGGGCGTGTTTTTTTCCTAAATTACGACGTGAGTGCTTGTAACAGAAAGGCTTGTGACTCGAATAGCTTGCCACGGCGCGGGCGACGACGGTAGCTGCCGTCGGGTTGCATTTCCCACGCCTTGACATTGTCTTTGAGCGGGGCCTTTAGGCCTTCGTTGATGACGCGCCGTTTGAGTTTGGCATCTAAGACCGGGAAGCAGGACTCGATGCGACGGAAGAAGTTGCGATCCATCCAGTCGGCGCTGGCGAGGTAGACATCCTCGGCGCCGCCGTTGTGGAAATAGAAGATGCGGTGATGCTCTAGGAAGCGGCCGAGGATGGAGCGCACGCGGATGTTGTCCGACAAGCCGGGGACCCCCGGTCGCAGGGCGCAGACGCCGCGCACGATGAGGTCGATCTGTACCCCGGCCTGCGAGGCTTCATAGAGTGCCTTGATGACCTTGGGTTCAAGCAGGGCGTTCATCTTGGCGATGATGGCGGCCTTTTCACCTTTTTTGGCCCGTGCGGTCTCATTTCGAATGGCGTTGATGATGTGTGAGTGCAGGGTGAATGGCGCTTGCCAGAGGTGGTTATGCGTCTTGGCGTGGCCCAGGCCGGTGAGTTGGGTGAAGACCTCGTTGACATCTTCGCAGAGCTCGGGGTTGCAGGTGATGAGGCCGAAATCGGTGTAGAGGCGGGTGGTGCGCGGGTGATAGTTGCCGGTGCCCAGATGCGCGTAGCGGCGGATCTGGCCGTTTTCGCGGCGCACGACCAAGGCCAGTTTGGCGTGGGTCTTGTAGCCCACCACGCCGTACACGACATGGGCGCCCGCCTTTTCGAGTTGTTCGGCCCAGTTGATGTTGGCCTCTTCGTCAAAACGCGCCATGAGTTCGACGACGGCGGTGACCTCTTTGCCGTTGCGTGCGGCGGCGATGAGGTGTTGCATCAGTTCGGACTCGCTGCCGGTGCGATAGACCGTCAGTTTGATGGCGAGGACATTCGTGTCTACCGAGGCTTGCCGCAGAAAATCCATGACCGGTTGGAAGGTCTGGTAGGGGTGATGGAGGAGGATGTCGCCTTGGGAGGCGGCCTTGAAGATGTCGGGTTGCTTGAAGAGCTGGCTGGGCACCGAGGCGATGAACGGCGGAAACTTGAGGTCAGGGCGTTCGACGAGGTCGGGCACATTCATCAGCCGTACAAGGTTGACCGGGCCTTGGCATTGGTAGAGGTCGTTCGCGTCGAGATCGAATTGTTGTAACAGGAACGCGCTCATCTCGGGCGAGCAGTTGTCGGCGACTTCGAGGCGCACGGCGTTGCCATAGTTGCGTTGCGGTAGTTCGCCGGCGAGTTGGTCGCGCAGGTTTTTGTTTTCTTCTTCGTCAACAAAGAGCTCGGAGTTGCGGGTGACGCGGAATTGGTAACAGCCTAAGACCTCCATGCCAGAGAACAGTTCGCCGACATGGGCGTGCAGGATGGAGGAGAGGAAGACGAAGCCGTAGCCGTTGTCGCAGTTGCAGCCGGCGAGTTCGCGGGGTAATTGGATGACGCGGGGGAGAACGCGCGGGGCTTGCACGACGGCACGCCCGGAGTTGCGGCCGAAGGCGTCTTTGCCGGAGAGCTCGACGGCGAAGTTGAGGCTCTTGTTGAGGACATTGGGGAAGGGGTGCGAGGGGTCTAGTCCGATGGGGGTGAGGACGGGCATCAGGTCGCTGAAGAAGAAGGCACGGATCCATTCGGCTTGCTCGGCCGTCCATTGGGTGCGACGGAAGAAGCGGATGTCTTCGGCGGCCATGGCCGGCAAGACTTCGCGATTGAGGATGTCGTATTGGCGGGCGACGATCTGGTGCGCGATGGTGGAGACACCTTGGTAAACCTGCCGTGGCGTGAGGCCGTCAACCCCGCGCTGCGAGGGGGCGTAACGCAACTGCTCTTTGAGGCCGGAGACGCGTACTTCAAAGAATTCGTCCATGTTGCTGGAGGTGATGCTGAGGAAGCGCAACCGTTCGAGTAGGGGGGTTGCGGGGTCTTCGGCCTGAGCAAGGACGCGACGGTTGAATTCGAGGATGCCGAGTTCGCGGTTGATGAGGCTGTCGTGTGTGGGCATGGGCGATCCGCAGGGGTTAAAGAAGTGGGCGTCATACTAAGCGAAGTGTGATCTGCTCGTCATGACACATTTGTGACGCCCAGTTTCTTGATGCTCCCTCGGTACGGTGGAAGGGCCGTTGTTTTGCATTGACCCTTATCAAGGACTCAAATGTCTTCTTACCAAATAATGCGCCGTCGCTGAGTGGCATGCCGTTAGCCTGCGCCATCCTGCGATGGGGTCAATACTTTTCTTGGCATAAGTTTTTTGTTGACCATCATTTAGGATAAAGATATAAAGAGACCCTTCTATTAAAGGATATGCCATGAATCTGTCAGGAATCCTCGTTATCGCCACGCCGGAATGGGTGGAGACGGTCGTCACGGAACTTAACGCGATGGAGGGCATCGAGGTCCATCAGACCGATCCTGTGACGGGTCGCATCATCGTGGTGCAAGAGGCCACCGATATCCACGCCGAGATCGAAGGTGTGAAACGCATCAAGGCCATGCCGCATGTGGTGATGGCCGATATGGTTTACCACTATTTTGCCGATGACGCGCGGGCGTATGACGCTATGCCCGCCGAACTGACCGAGGACACGCAGGTGTGTGTCCCGGCCTATCTTAATACTTAATCACTAGCCAAAGGAGTAGCTGCCATGGGAATCACTCGTCGTGAGTTTATGAAAAATAGTGTGGCCGCCAGTGTGGCGGCCAGTGCCGCCGCCGTTGTCGGTCTACCGTTGTCCACGGACGCGGAGGCGGCGATTGCCCAGTCCGAAGCGGGCTGGCAATGGGATAAGGGCGCGTGTCGCTTCTGCGGCACAGGCTGCGGCATCATGATCGCGACCAAGGATGGCCGCATCGTGGCCACCAAGGGCGACCCCAAGGCGCCGGTCAACAAGGGTCTCAACTGCGTCAAGGGTTATTTCAACGGCAAGATCATGTACGGTCAAGACCGTCTGACGACGCCGCTGTTGCGCATGACCGATGGTAAGTTCGACAAAAAAGGTAAGTTTGTCCCGGTGTCGTGGGACAAGGCCATGGAGATCATGGTCGAGAAGTTTATGGCGGCCTACAAAGAAAAAGGTCCGCACGGCGTGGGGCTGTTTGGCTCGGGCCAGTGGACGGTACCGGAAGGTTATGTCGCCGCCAAGCTGTGGAAGGTCGGTTTCCGCTCTAACAATATCGACCCGAATGCGCGCCATTGCATGGCCTCGGCCGTTGCCGCCTTTATGCAGACCTTCGGCATCGACGAGCCGGCGGGTAACTACGACGACATCGAGCACACCGATACCGCCATCTTGTGGGGCGCGAACATGGCCGAGATGCATCCCATCCTCTGGTCACGCATCACCGATAGGCGTTTGACGCATAAAGAGATGAAGGTGGTGAACCTGTCCACTTACTCCAATATGTCGTCGGATATCGCCGACCTTGAGATCATCTTCAAACCTAGCGGCGACCTGTCGATTCAGAACTACATCGCGCGTGAGATCGTCAAGCGCGGTGCGGTCGATCATGAGTTCGTCAAGAAGAACGGCCAGTTTGCCACCGGCCCGTATGACATTGGCTACGGTTTCCGTCCCAAGAACGCTGACAAGTTCCATTCCCCCGCCGAGATGGAGGTGGTGAAGAACGAGCAGGTGCGCGTGTTGGATAAATGGGAGGCCATCGGTCAGCGCCGTAAAGAGGGCGATGTGGTGCAGCAGGCCAATGCCGCGACCGCCGGTAAAGATTGGGCGATCAGCTTTGAAGATTTTGCCAAGGCCTTGGAGCCGTATGACCTTGATTATTGCGTCGCCACTGCCAAGGGCGATCCGGACGAGAGCGATGAGGCGTTTAAGAAAAAACTGGTTGAGTTGGCCGATTATTACTGCGACCCGAAGCGTAAGGTGGTGTCGTATTGGACCATGGGCTTTAACCAGCATCAGCGCGGCACATGGGTCAACGAGCAGTGCTATACGAACCATCTGTTGACGGGCAAGCAGTCTAAGCCGGGCAATGGCGCGTTTTCGCTGACCGGTCAGCCGTCGGCGTGTGGTACGGCGCGCGAGGTGGGGACCTTCTCGCATCGCCTGCCGGCCGATATGGTGGTGATGAACCCGAAACACCGTGCCCTGTCTGAAAAGCTGTGGAAACTGCCGGCCAAGACACTCAACCCGCAGATGGGTAGCCACTATGTCAAGATCATGCGTGATCTGGAGGATGGCACTTGCAAGTGGGCGATGGTGCAGGTCAATAACCCGTGGCAGAACACCGCCAACCTGAACCACTGGATCAAGGCGGCGCGCGAGATGGATAACTTCATCGTCTGTTGCGATGGCTATCCGACGGTGTCCGCCAAGGTGGCTGACCTGGTGTTGCCGGCGGCGATGATCTTCGAGAAATGGGGCTTCTACGGCAATGCCGAGCGACGCACGCAGTGCTGGCGGCAACAGGTTAAGCCGGTCGGTGAGTCTATGGGCGATATGTGGATCCTGCTTGAGATGGCCAAGCGCATCAAGATCAAAGATTGCTGGGGCGAGCAGAAGATCGCGGGCCTTAAGGCGCCGGGCTTTGAAGACGGCAAGTTGCCCTCGGTTATCGATGAGGCGGTGAAGATGGGCTATAACCCGGAGGCCTCGCTGTATGACGCGCTGTTTGCTACGCCGGCCCATAAAAAGGCCTACCCGTGGCCGGACAAGGTGGCTAAGGGGCATGGCAATCACATTGCCGAGGATTTGGGCTGGTTTGCCGAGAAGGCGATGTTCGAGGAATACCGCGCCTTTGGTACCGATCACGGCCATGACTTGGCCCCGTTTGATGTCTATTACGACGATGCGGTGCGCGGTCTCAAATGGCCGGTGGTCTTGAAGGACGGCAAGTGGGTCGAGACCGGCTGGCGCTTTAACGAGGAGTACGACCCCTATGTCAAGAAGGGTCAGGGGATCTATTTCTATGGTAACGATGGCAACGCGCTGGTCATGGGCGACCTGGACAAGCCGGGCGACGGTAGCGTCAAGGTCAAGCTCGACGGCAAGGCCAAGATCTACTTCCGTCCTTATGCCACGCCGGTCGAAGAGCCGGATACCCACTTCAACCTGTGGTTGTGTACGGGTCGGGTGCTGGAACACTGGCATTCGGGTTCGATGACCCGCCGCGTACCCGAGCTGCATCGCGCGGTGCCCAACGCCGTGTGCTGGATCCATCCTAAGGATGCCGATGCACGCGGTCTCAAGCGCAACGACCTGGTTTGGGTCGAGTCGCGTCGTGGCAAGGTCAAGGTGCGGATCGAGACCGGGGGTCGTAACCGCGTGCCGCGTGGCCTGGTCTATGTGCCGTGGTTCGATGAATCCGTCCTGATCAACAAGGTCTGCCTGGATTCGACCTGTCCGATCTCGAAAGAGACCGATTTCAAGAAGTGTTCGGTCAAGGTCTATAAGGCCTAATCGGGCGTGGCAACCTCTCTGCGGAGAGGTTGCTCACCTACGCGCCGTGTGCGGTTGCGTTGCGTAGGTGAGCAAGTCTTTAGGAATGAGCCGTATGTCCACCCACCGTCGTGATTTTTTAGTGCGCATGATGCAGGGCGCAACCCTGGCCACCACGGGTGGTCTGGGTTGGGCGTACCTGTTGCGCCAAGAGGCGAGGGCGCAACCCTTTGCCCTGCGTCCGCCCGGCGCCTTGCCGGAGGCGGACTTTAACGCCGCGTGTATCAAGTGCGGTCAGTGCGTGATTGACTGTCCGCCGCTCATCTTGAAGCTACAGCCGGCCGGCGGCCTCCTGCCTGTGGGCACGCCCTATTTTGAGCCGCGTACTGGGGCGTGCGTGATGTGTCCAGATATCCCGTGCATGAAGGCGTGTCCGACGGGGGCCTTGTCGCCCGCGTTGAAGCGTATCGAGGATGCGCGCATGGGCTTGGCGGTGATCGACATCGAGAATTGCCTGTCGTACAAGGGCTTGCGGTGCGAGATCTGTCATCGTGAGTGCCCGATCAAGGGCAAGGCGATCACGCTGGAACTCCATCCTCGGCAGACCTCCAAGCATGCGATGTTTATCCCCATTGTGCATTCCGATGCCTGCACCGGCTGCGGCATCTGTGTGAAGGCGTGTCCGACGACGGAGGCAGCCATCCGCATCCTGCCACACGCCTTGGTGCAGGGCAAGATAGGCGAGCATTACCGCTTGGGTTGGACGCGTGATGACGAGGTGACGCAGACCTTTGACGCCTCGGCGGCCGCGCCGGTCTTGGAAGAGGTGGCGAATAAGGCGGCCGGTCCGGTTAAAGGCACGGCGACCGATTACCTGAATGACGGAGGTCTGTGATGAACGACCATCCTCCGTTAAACCCTATGGCCCGTCTGTGGTCTTGGCGTTATATCGTCTTGCGTCGGCTGACGCAGTTTTTCACCCTGCTCTTGTTTTTTGGTTCGGCCCATTGGGGCTGGAGCCTGAATAGTGAGGGGAGTCGGGCGATCCCTTTGTTGGCCGGCAACCTGTCTGGCTCTGAGTTTATGGGCATCATCCCGATGGCCGACCCGTTTGCCGCCCTGCAGATCTTCCTTACGGGGCATCTGTTGCAGTTCGAGGTAATCATCGGCGCATTGATCGTGTTGGGGTTTTATGCCCTGATCGGGGGGCGGATGTTCTGTGCGTGGGTCTGTCCGATCAACCCGGTGACGGACCTTGCCGGTTGGCTCAGGGTCCGCTTTGATATCCGCCCGACCTTCCTCTTATCGCGTAATACCCGCTATTTTGTGCTGGCGATGACCTTGATCTTGTCGGTGTTGACGGGGCTGGCCGCGTTTGAGTGGGTCAGTCCGGTGGGTATGGCGCATCGCGAGATCCTCTTTGGCCTGGGCTTTGGCGGCGCGGTGATCTTGGCCATCTTCTTCTTTGACCTGTTTATCTTGAAGCATGGTTGGTGCGGTCATTTGTGTCCTTTGGGGGCCTTCTGGTCGATCGTGGGCAAGATCAACCCGACGCTCAAGGTGCGTTTTGATAAGACGACCTGTACGCATTGCGGCGAGTGCGCCAAGGTTTGCCCAGAGCCGCAGGTGTTGAATCTAAAACTTTTGGAGGCACGCGGTCTGGTGTTTTCGGGTGAGTGCAGTAACTGCGGTCGTTGTACCCCGGTGTGTCCGGAAGGTAGTTTGGTGTTTGATTTCAAGCCCCTGATCAAAAAGCATAACGCGTTGGCGCAGGGTTCTGTTTCTAAGGTGGAGCCGTAAAGGAGAGTGAGATGAAGATACATAAATTATGGGTGGTTTTGATGGCAGGCGCGATTTTGGGTCTTTCGGGCTGTGGTCAGACGACCAAGGCACCGGTGGCGAAGGTGGCGATCAACGATGCGAGTTTGGGCCTCGAAAAGACCAGTGTCTATGATGTGCCGACACCGCCGGTGACGCAGTATTCTAAGGCGGATCCGGGGACGAATCAGTCACTCGGGGTCTCGTATCACACCGCACCGCCGCAGGTCCCGCATAATATCGACGATTTTGTCCCAGTGACGCGCGACAATAATATGTGTGCAGCCTGTCACAATACGCCGGACCTCATCGGTGGCAAGCTAGAGAAGGGGCAGGCGACACCCGCCCCGATCAGCCACTATATCGAGAAGACCAAGGACTTGTATATGGGGCGTTGGAACTGCATCCAGTGTCACCGTCCGCAGTCGGATGCGGCCTTGTTGGTTGATAGCGTGTTTAGCCCGGATAAGCTGAACTAAGCGACACGATGTGGCGGGATGAATCTACCCCCTGCATGGGGTAGAACGAACCTGCCTTGATCTGCGGAGGTCTGCTAGAGTGCAGGCCTCTTTTCGTGTTAGGGATGTATATGCGTAAACTCTGGATGTCGCTCTTGGTGCTGCCTTTGATCGGGTCGGCGGTGGCAAGTGATATTGCGACCTTTAGTAAGGTCGGGCGTTTTGAAGATGTGCGCGACGATGTGGTGAACGCTATCGAGGCGCAGGGCATCAAGATCAATCACAGCAACCACATCGCCGAGATGTTGGCGCGTACCGGCAAGGATCTGGGCGCTGCGCGTCAGGTCTATGTCCAAGGCGAGCAGGTCGAGTTTTGCAAGAGCAATCTATCGCGGGCGCAGATGGAGGCCGATCCGGTCAACATGGTCTTTTGTCCCTACATTATTTCTATTTACACCACGCTGGATAAGCCCGGCGTGGTTAGTGTGGCCTATCGCGTCCCGGCGGCGCCTAAGTCTAGCGCGGCGACGCGTAAGGCCTTGCGCGATGTCGATGCCTTGCTGAAGGGGATCGTGCAGCAGGCATTGCAGTAATCGGCATGACTGCCTATCCTGTGGTCTGGGCAATGGGTGGGGTGACGACATGGGTGGTTTTCTTGCGGTAGGGATAGGTGCGGCACTCGGCGCGTGGCTGCGTTGGGGGCTGAGTCTGTGGCTCAACCCCATCCTGCCTGTCCTGCCCTATGGCACGCTGGCGGCCAATCTGCTGGGCGGTTATCTCGTTGGCCTCGCGCTGGCTTTTTTTATCCAGTACCCCGGTTTGTCACCGGAATGGCGGCTGTTTCTGATCACGGGATTTTTAGGCGGCTTGACCACCTTCTCCACCTTCTCGGCCGAGGTCTTTAGCCAGTTGGCGCGGGGGCAACTGGGCTGGGCGGCGTTGACGGCCGGGTTGCATCTGTTTGGCTCGCTGGCCATGACGGCCTTGGGCGTGTGGACGATGCGATTCGTGCGCGGATGAACCTGTCCGGCGTTGACACCGTTGTTTTGTTCGCGGCCTCGTTGCTTGCAAATTTCTTTTCAGCCCTGTCCGGCGGGGGTGCCGGGCTGATCCAGTTTCCCGTCCTCATCTTTTTGGGCCTCAGCTTTGCTGTGGCTTTGGCGACGCACAAGGTGGCGAGCGTCTTTTTGGGCGTGGGCGCGCTGTTGCGGCATGGTCGGGACGGTCAACTGGCGCGGCGCGAGAGCGTCATCATCTTAGCGGCGGGGCTGCCAGGGGTCATCTTGGGCGCGTCACTGGTGCTACACGCGCCGGAGCGGCCGATGCTGATCCTGCTCGGCGCATTGACGGCGGGCTTGGGGCTGTATTCTGTGTTCAAACCGCAACTGGGCATGACCCACGCGCCACGGCATTGGATGGGGCGTGGGCTTGGAGTGGGTGTGCTGGGCCTGTTTGTGGTGGGCTTCTTGAACGGCTCGGTCACCTCGGGCACGGGCTTGTTCTTGACGATCTGGTTGATCCGCTGGTTTGGCATGGATTATCAACGCGCCGTGGCCTATACGCTGATCTTGTGCGGTTTCGTCTGGAACGGCACGGGCGCGGTGGTCTTAGGCGTGTTGGGCACGGTGGCCTGGGCGTGGATGCCAGCCTTATTGCTGGGGTCTATCGTCGGCGGCTATCTGGGCACGCACATCGCCATTCGTCAGGGCAATCGGTGGATCAAGCGCGCCTTTGAGGTGACGACGATCGTGATTGGGGTGAAATTACTCTGGGGATGAGGATAGAAGGGCCCTAGATAACCCTAAGGGCTAAACGGACAGAGTGGTCTTTTACTTGACAGATTTTGTCAAGTATTTATACTGCACGGTATGAGTCCCTGTCGCGCGGTGTGGCGGGGTTGGGTTTCAACTTATTTGAGGAGCATCTTGATGGGTATCATTTGTCAATCGTTGGGTCGTACCGTTGCGGCGGGTTTTGTGTTGTTGCTGTTGACCATGTTTGCCTTGACCGGCGGTCTGGATGCCGTGGGTGGCCTGCGTTGGGCGCACACGATCTCCGGCGTGTTGTGGATCGGCCTGCTGTATTACTTCAACTTTGTGCAGATTCCGTCGATGCCTAAGATCCCCGACGAGCACAAGCCGGCGATTGGCAAGGTCATCGCCCCGGAGGCCTTGTTCTGGTTCCGTTGGGCGGCCTTGGCCACCGTGGTGACCGGTCTGGTGATCGCGGCGGATGCGGGTTATCTGGTGCAGGCCCTGAGTCTTGAGGCGGGCGTAGCGGTGATCGGTCTGGGCATGTGGTTGGCCTTGGTGATGGCGTTTAATGTGTGGTTCATCATCTGGCCAAACCAGAAGAAGGCCCTCGGTATCGTGGTCGTTGAGGCAGCCGAAAAGGCCAAGGCGGCGCGTGTGGCGATGCTGACCTCGCGCATCAACACCATGCTGTCGATCCCGATGCTGTATTGCATGATCGCGCAGTCGTAATAGGCGCAAAGGCTCGCCGGTGAGCGGGCCTTTTTTAACCTTGTATACCCGACTAATATAGTCAACAATTAACCGTAAGAGGGATGAACATGGAACTGAATATTGATGGGCAGATCGTCGAGACCGATCCAGAAGGTTATCTGGTCAATCTTTCTGATTGGACTGAGGGCGTTGCGCAATTCTTGGCCACGCAGGACAAGTTGGAACTGGGCGAAAACCAGTGGAAAATCATTAACTACATGCGCGATTACTTTAACGAGAACGGCACCGCACCTAACCTGCGTATGTTGCAAAAGGGTCTGAAGGAAGAGTTTGGCGCGGAGTGGGGCGAGAAGAAGTTTCTCTTCGATATCTTCCCCTTTGGCCCCGCGAAGCAGGCGGGTCGTTATGCCGGTACGCCGAAACCAACCGGTTGCGTGTAAGCGCATTGGTTGCACATCGGTTAAAATAAAAACCCCGTCAGGATTGTCTTGATGGGGTTTTTGTTTGGGGTGGATTATGAAGCGCGTGGCGGTGGTTTTGGGTGTGGCGGTGGTGTTGATGAGTGGCGTGGCGCAGGCCTTTCCGAGCTATGTCTCGGGTGGTTTTCGGGGTGCGGAGTTGTTGACGGCGGAGGAGCAGTCTATGCATGCCGATCGGCTGTTTAATATGAAGTCGTACAGCGAGTGTACGGAGTATATGACGCAACATAACAGTGCCTTGGATGCGCGCGCGACGGCTAAGGGCGCGACCTTGACGGCCGTGCGGGGCAATCCGTGTACCGTGATGCGTACCTTGGGGCGCGTGAAGTAGTTATTCAGCCCGCCAGTGGCCTGACTTGCCGCCTTTTTTCTCGATCAGGCGGAGGTTGTTGAGGATCATGCCGCGATCGACCGCTTTGCACATGTCGTAGATCGTGAGCAGGGCGACGCTGGCGGCGGTGAGGGCCTCCATCTCGACCCCGGTGCGGCCAACGGTTTCGGCCGTGGCGGTGCAGTCGATGGCGTGCTCGGCCGCGTCTAAATTGAAATCAACCGTCACCGCCGACAAAGCGATGGGGTGGCAGAGCGGGATGAGGTCGGCGGTGCGTTTGCTGGCCATGATCCCGGCCAGCCGTGCCACGCCCAAGACATCGCCTTTCTTGGCCTGACCCCCGGCGATGAGGGCGAAGGTGGCGGCCTGCATCAAGATGCGGCCGTTGGCGACGGCGACGCGCACGGTCTCGGCCTTGGCGCCGACATCGACCATGATGGCGCGACCTTGGCTGTCAAAATGGGTCAGTTCGTTTGGTGTGTCGCTTGGGGTGTCGCTCATGGCGTTACATATCCTTACAAATCGTTACGGAATTGGCCGTCGCGAAACGCGCTCGGCGCATTATCATAGCCGCATGCGATTCGTGTTGCTTACCTTCCTCGTTTTTTTACACGCCCCCGCGCTGGCGGCGCTGGAGTTGCCTGATCTGGGTGACCCCGCGCGGGTGGCCTTTTCGGATGAGGCGGAGGCGCGTCTGGGGCGCGAGATCATGCGCCAGATCCGCACCAGTCGTGATTTTGTTGACGATGCGGTGTTGGTGGATTACCTCAATCGCCTCGGTGAACGCGTGGTGGCGGGGAGCGATGACCCACGCCGCCGTTTTGAATTCTTTGTGGTGAGGGATCCGACCATCAACGCCTTCGCCTTGCCGGGCGGCTATATTGGGGTGCATACGGGGCTGCTCTCGGCGACCCGCAGCGAGTCCGAGCTGGCCGGGGTCTTGGCGCATGAGGTCGCCCATGTCACCCAGCACCATCTGGCGCGCATGGTGCACGGCAGCGAAGGTCTGGGCCTCGCGGCCTTGGCGGGCGTGGCGGTGGCGATCCTCGCGGCGCGCTCTAACCCGCAACTGGCCAACGCGGCCTTGGCGACCACGCAGGCCTTGGGCATCCAGCAACAGATCGACTTTACCCGTGCGCACGAACATGAGGCAGATCGGGTGGGCTATCAGATCCTCGACGCGGCGGGTTTTGACCCCGCCGGAATGGCGAGTTTTTTTGAACGGCTGATGGCGCAGGGGCGTCTGTATGACAACAGTGCGCCGGTCTATCTGCGCACCCATCCGCTGAGTCACGATCGTATGGCGGACTTGCAAAATAGGGTCGCGCAACACCCGTATCGCCAGTCGCAGGACAGCCCGGAGTTTGCCTTGCTACGTGCTCAGATTCAGGCGCACGAGGGCCTCGTCGTGGAGGCCGTGCGGCGTTTTAAGGCGCAGGTGGCAGAGCAGCCCAAGGCCCCTGCCGCGCGCTATGGTTTGATCGAGGCGTCGTTGCGTGACAACGATGCGCGGGCGGCGTTGCCGCAACGAGAGGTCTTGCAGCGCCTGTTGACGACGCCGTTGGTGGCGATGCAGGCGGCGCGGGTGACTGCGGCGCTGCACGGCGCGGCGGCCGCCTTGCCTGAGTTGCAGGCCGCCTTGCTGCGCTGGCCGGGTGACCGGGCCTTGGGCTATGCCGCCATTCGCATGGCCTTGCAGGCGGGACAGCCGCAGTCAGCCTACGCGCTGGTGCTTGAACGGCAGCGTACTTGGCCTGAAGATGGCGTCCTCTGGCGGTTGTTGGCCGAGACGGAGATGGCGCGTGGGCGACGGCTGGAATCGGCGCTCGCCCAAGCCGAGGCCTATCAGCGAGAGGGGCTGTTGCCTGCGGCTGTCGAGGTGTTGCAGGCGGCCCTGCGCGAGGCCCGTCAAGATCGCCGGCAGGGTGATTTTTATCTGTTGTCGATCGCGGAGTCGCGGTTGAATAGCTTGCAGGAGGCTTCGCTGCGTGAGCGGGGCGAAAAAGGCCGGGGAAAGCCGCGTTGATGCGTGTGTGGCGTTGGTAAATCCGTACCCAGCCCCTGTTTATTGTACTAAATTGTCATCTAAGCTTGGTTTAAAGCGGCAGATTCCGTTATCCTCCGTCCCATTCTACGGTTATCTAAAGGACACGCTCTTGGGGGCACGCCCTTGGGTAGACCGGGAATTTATTCCATGAGTGTTCTTCTAGAAGAGGAGTTGCAATGCGAAAATTCGTTTTGAAGGCTACGGTTTTAGTGTCTGTCGCGCTCGCGAGCACGGCCGTATTGGCCGATGCCAAGCAGATTGCTGACGGCAAGGTCCTGTCGTACAACAGTAGCAAAGGTAATTGTTTGGCATGCCACAGTATGCCGGCCATGGCCGATGCCGATCAGCCGGGTAACAGTGGCCCGCCGCTTGTGGCCATGAAAGAGCGCTTCCCCAAGAAGGCCGATCTGCGTGCCAAGATTTGGGATGCGACCGCGACCTCTCCGCAGACCATGATGCCGATCTTAGGCAAGCACGGTGCACTGACGGAGACGGAGATTGATGCGGTGCTGGAATTCGTTTACGGCCTGTAATCCACGAGAAATCACGAGAGGATGGATGCGATGAAGAAGATGAATATGAATATGATGATGGCTAGTGCTTTGACACTAGGGCTGACACTAGGGTTGACTACAGCGACGACGGTGTATGCCGATCCTGCCGCTGAGCAAGGGAAGATCTTGGCGGGCTTCAAGAAGGATTATCCCGATGTGAAGTTCGACGACATGATCCACGGCGCGATGGTGTTTAGTGCGGATGCAAAGTCACAATACAACGCCATCATGGAGATGCCGCCCTTCCTCGATGCGATGGATGCCGGTAAAAAGATGTGGGATACGCCGTTCAAGAATGGCAAGACCTACGCCGAGTGCATGCCTAATGGCGGTAAGCAGATCGCGGGTAACTATCCGCAGTTTGATGACAAAAAGGGTGAGGTCGTGACCTTCGAGATGACACTCAACGGCTGCCGCACCGCCAATGGTGAGACCGCGCTGGGCTATAGCGACATGAAGACCATGGGCGTGGTGACTGCCTATGCGCGTTCCTTGTCCGATGGCATGAAGGTCAATGTCAAGGTGGAAGGTGATGCCGCCAAGAAGGCCTATGCCGAGGGTAAGAAGACCTACTTTGCGCGTGCCGGGCAGCTCAACTTCTCCTGTGCTAACTGCCATATCGGCGGTGCGGGCAACAATCTGCGTTCGGAGATCCTCTCGCCGGTCGTGGGGCAAGCGACGCACTGGCCGGTGTTCCGTGGTAAGGATGGCGGGGATATCTCGACCACCCTGCAAAAACGTTATGTCGGTTGCTTTAAGCAGGTGCGTCATGTCTCTGAAAAAGAAGGCAGCAAGATGTTGAACAACTTGGAGTATTACCACACCTCGTTGTCGAATGGCTTGCCGATGCAGGCCCCGGTGTACCGGAAGTAATAGGCCACGCTGGCGTGCAACAAAGGACCGGGCCTAGGTGTCCGGTTTTTTGTTGCTGCGCTTAGCTAGACGCCGCTTAAAAACACCACGCCATTTAGAAGATAGTTACCATTCACGGGCAGGGTGATGCACGACATACTGTGCGTCATTCACCCTTTAGAGAGCGCCTTGATATGTCCATGAACCGTCGTGAATTCCTGCAAGTCCTGGCCGCCGCCGCCGCCGGTGGTTTTGCCCTCGATAGCCGCCAAGTGATGGCCGGCAACGCGCCCGCCAACTATTACGACCTGCCTGCCTTCGGCAATGTGTCCTTGATGCACATGACCGATTGCCACGCGCAACTAAAGCCGATCTATTTCCGTGAGCCGAATGTCAACCTCGGTGTCGGTGACTCGGTTGGCAAGGTGCCGCATCTGGTGGGCGAGCATCTTTTGAAGGCCTATAACATCAAGCCGGGCAGCATGGATGCGCATGCCTTTACCTCTATCGACTTTGCGGCTGCGTCTAAGACCTATGGCAAGGTCGGTGGTTTCGCCCACCTGAAGACCTTGGTGGACAAGGTGCGTGCCTCGCGTCCGGGTTCTGTGTTGATGGACGGCGGCGACACCTGGCAGGGTTCGGCGACGGCGCTGTGGACCAATGCGCAGGACATGGTCGATGCCTGTATCGCGCTGGGTGTGGATGTCATGACGCCGCACTGGGAGATGACCTACGGCCAAGATCGCGTGATGGAGATCATCAACGGCGATTTCAAAAAGGCCGGCATCGACTTCGTGGCGCAGAATGTGGTCACCAACGAGTTTGGCGATCAGGTCTTCAAGCCCTATGTCATCCGGGTCATCAACGGGGTGCAGGTCGCCATTATCGGTCAGGCCTTCCCGTACACGCCGATTGCCAATCCGCGTTGGATGGTGCCGGACTGGTCGTTTGGTATCCGCGACGACAACATGCAAAAGTTCGTCGATGAGGCACGCGGCAAGGGCGCGCAGGTCGTCGTCGTCCTGTCGCACAACGGCATGGATGTGGACCTCAAGTTGGCCAGCCGCGTCACCGGGATCGACGCCATCTTTGGCGGCCATACCCATGACGGCGTGCCGCAGCCGATCCCGGTTAAAAACGCTAAGGGCACGACCTTGGTGACCAATGCGGGTTCGAACGGTAAGTTCCTCGGCGTGATGGACTTTGATGTCAAGGGCGGTAAGGTCAAGGGCATCAAATATCGCCTCGTGCCGGTGTTCTCTAATCTGATCGCCGCCGACAAAAAGATGGACGCGCTGATTGCTAAGATCCGCGCCCCGTTTGAGGCCAAACTGTCCGAAAAACTGGCGGTCACGGAAGACCTGCTCTATCGCCGTGGCAACTTTAACGGCACCTACGATCAGATGATCTGCGACGCGCTGATGAAGGTGAAGGGCGCCGATGCGGCCTTCTCGCCGGGCTTCCGCTGGGGCACCTCGCTGTTGCCGGGCGATGTCATCACCATGGAGCAGTTGATGGATCAAGTCGCCATCACCTATCCGCAAACCACGCTGACCAATATGTCCGGCGGCACGATCAAGACCATCATGGAGGATGTCTGCGACAACCTGTTCAACGCCGACCCGTATTATCAGCAGGGCGGCGACATGGTGCGCGTCGGCGGC
>QYQG01000048.1 GCA_007280375.1 Betaproteobacteria bacterium | reverse complement strand
CAAACAATCGTGGTCTGTCCCCAATTATTCCATCGTGGTCTGTCCCCAATTATTCCCATTATTTTAAAGACGGCTACGCGCAAGGAGATAAGATATGAAAAAAATTAGAAAGGCCGTCTTTGTTTACGGTCGCGACCTGATGTCGCTTAACATCGGCTGCGCCGAGTTAGCCTACAACGAAGACGGCCTAGGAGAAGATAAATGAAAAAAGTTAGAAAGGCCGTCTTTCCGGCGGCGGGGTTGGGGACGCGGTTTTTGCCGGCGACCAAGGTGAACCCTAAGGAGATGTTGCCGATCGTCGATAAGCCGCTGATCCAGTATGCGGTGGAGGAGGCGGCGGAGGCGGGGATTACCGATATGATCTTTATCATCGGCCGCACCAAACGGGCGATTGCGGATCATTACGACAAGGCCTACGAGCTTGAGGTGGAACTAGAACAGCGCGGAAAATTGCGCGTGCTGGCCGAGGTGCGCAAGATCACCCCGCCGGGCATGAACTGCATCTTTATCCGTCAGGCCGAGGCCCTGGGGCTGGGGCACGCGGTGCTGTGCGCGCAACCGGCGGTGGGCGATGAGCCGTTTGCGGTGATCTTAGCGGATGACTTGATCGATGGTCAGCCCGGTGCGATCAAGCAGATGTGCGAGCAGTTTGATTATTACCAGTCGTCGCTGGTGGGCGTGGAAACCGTGTCGCCAGAGGAGACCGGTTCATACGGCATCGTAGCGACGGAGACGATGACGGGGCGCATCTCGCGGGTGACGCGCATCGTTGAGAAACCCAAGCCGGCTGATGCGCCGTCGAATCTGGCGGTGGTGGGCCGTTATATCCTCACCCCGCGTATCTTTCATCACCTTAAACGCATCGAGCGCGGCGCGGGTGGTGAGTTGCAATTGACCGATGGCATTGCGCGTCTGCTGGCCGAGCAACAGGTGCTGGCCTATGCCTTTGAAGGCCAGCGCTTTGATTGCGGCACGAAGCTGGGCTACATGCAGGCGCAGGTGGAGTTCGCCCTGAAGCACGAAGAGATCGCCGATGCCTTTAACGCCTATCTCAAGACGCGATTCTGCGCGAGTTGTAAAGATTAGGTGTCGTGTCCTGCCCCACAGGGTGAGGCCGCATAGGTTTGTGGTTTATTGGGTTAGGGTTGACGCAGGCGTTCGACCAGTTCGTGTACCAACGGTCGGCAGATCACCTCGAGTGCGAGGTGCATCTTGCCGCCGGGGACGACGAGGGTGTTGGGGCGCGACATGAAGCTGCCGTCGATGCGTTGCAACAGGCCCGGAAAGTCGAAGCGTTGCGGCTCGCGGAAGCGCACGACGACGAAACTTTCATCCAGTGTCGGGACTTGACGGGCGATGAAGGGGTTGGAGGTGTCCACTAAGGGGACGCGCTGGAAGTTGATGTCGGTGAGCGAGAACTGTGGCGTGATGTAGTGGGTGTAGTCCTCGAGACGGCGCAGGATGGTGGCGACGACACTTTCGTGCGACGCACCTTTTTCGGCGCAGTCGCGTTGGATCTTTTGGATCCATTCCAGGTTGATGATGGGGGTGACGCCGATCAGGAGGTCGACCCATTGTGCGACATCGACCCCGACATCGTGTTGTACAAGGTGGTCTTCATCAACCTTTTGCCGCGCCTTGATGACGAAGGGGTTGTGGGAGCGCGACAAGGCGCGATGGCTCCAGGTGCTTTGGATGACGCCGCCATGCAGACCTTCGTAGAAGAGGAGTTCGGTCCCCGTGGGGATGTCTTGCCACGGGGTGAATTGCCCGCGTGGGGTGGCGTATTTCTCGCTATCGCTGGCGCGTTCGATGTAGTGGCGAGCGATGCCTGTTCCGGTGCGGGCGTATTCGCGAAACAGCCCTTCGAGACGGTCAAAGAGGTTGGTCTCGGGGCCGAAATGGGAGAGCGGGTGCGCAGTTTGGCGTGAGACGGCGACGACTTGTTTCATCGCGTCGCGGTCGTAACGGCGGAAACTGTTGCCTTCGATAAAGAAGGCGTTGATCGCCTCGCGTCGAAACAAGTCGGCGAACGCCGTGCGCACCATGGTGGTGCCCGCGCCTGCAGAGCCGGTGACAGCGATGATGGGGTGTTTGCTGGACATGGCTTAGATCTCGTAGAGTTGCCCCGATGCTAGCCTAGCTTGACCTCGTTTAGCAATGACCGTGCGCATGCGATGACCTCGGAGGCGGTGAGGCCACGGGGGCCGAGACCGTTTTGGACGCAGGTGTCGCCGGCTTGGCCGTGCAGATAGACCCCGGCCTGTGCGGCAGCTAAGGCGGGTACGCCTTGCGCGATGAGGGCGGCGATCATCCCGGCGAGGCTATCACCCATGCCGGGCACGGCCATGGCGGGGTTGCCGGTGGGGTTTTGCCAGACGGTGTCGCCGGTGCAGATCAGCGTGCCTGCTCCTTTGAGGATGCAGATGACGGGGATCTTGGCATGTAATTGGCGCACCGCCGCTGCGCGATCCTGTTGGATATCGGCGATGCTACACGCCAGGAGTCGTGCGGCCTCGCCGGGGTGTGGGGTGAGGAGGGTGGGCGCGCTGCGCTGGGTGATGTGCCGTAGTAGGACGGGATGGGCGGCAATGAGGTTGAGCGCATCGGCGTCAATGAGCAAGGATAAAGGACTCTTGAGTGCGGTGCGGAGCAGGTTTAGGGCGCGGGCGTCTTGCCCTAAACCCGGGCCGATGACGAGGCAGCCGGGCGCTTGGAGGCGGAATAGGTGTTCGGGGGAGGTCAACATCAGCTCGGGGGCTGTGGGGTCGATGGCGACGCGCGCATCCAAGAGGCCGCCATAGACACGCCCTGCACCCATAGCGAGCGCAGCGCGTGCCGCGAGCAGGGGCGCGCCGACCATCCCTGCTGCGCCACCGATAATACCGACGACGCCAAAGTCGCCTTTATGACTTTGCTCGGGGCGCGGCGGCAACAGCATTTGCCAAGAGGGCGGGGTTATCGGTATCGTTGTCATCTATGAGCCTCCATTACACACAGTCCGCACAGTCTATTCGATATTTCTCGCGCCGGTTGCTGAATCCGTTTCGTGGCGTGGCGCAGTTTATCGAAGTGGGGGGTACGCAGGCTGTGACCCACGATGGCCTGACCTGGCAACTCTACGGCGACGATGGCTATGGCTGGGTGCGTCCTATTGGAATTTGGGAGACGGGGCGCGGGGCGGAGCTGCCGGCGGCCTTGCATCGTGTTTTACATGAGGCCTTGAGGTCTCCGCCGCCGTTACCCTTTCCGGCCGACGATGGGTGGGAGTGTTGGTTGCTAGACCGTGATGGCGCGCCCTTGGCCTTGATCGCCAGCGCGGCGGAACGCGGTGTCACGCCCGAGAACCCGTTGTGGTGGCCTTTTGTCGAACGCTATACGGGCTTTGTTTCACCGGCCTTGCGGGCGGCGGGCGTGGCCGAGGAGAAGCATGCCGCGTGGCTGATGGAGGCGGTGGACAAACGGGCGGGGCCACAGCCGTTTGTCGGGTGGTTTGATGGACGACAGGAAAGCCCCTTGTTGGCCGAGGGTAATAACCTACTGGAACAGTCGGCTATTCGCGATTATCATGCGCACATCGCGCCCTTGCTGTTGGCGTGGTCGGGTTTGACGGCGGTGGAACGCGCGGATTTAGAGCGTGCCGCCTTTCAAAATCCCGTGGCGTGTGACCGTGCCTATCGCCTCTGGCCGCAGGTGCAAGATGCACAAGGTCTGCAAACGATCCGCGTTGCGGCTCAATTAATGCGTTAAAACTAGTGATCTCTTATGCGCCCCTCTCATATCGAAACCATCCTCGCCCGCGAATTTGAAAGTTGTGCGGCCGGTCATCACACGCCGGTCATGTTGTGGGGGCCGCCGGGTGTGGGCAAGTCGCAGATCATCGCCGGGATCGCGGCGCGGCATGGCGTGCCACTGATCGATATCCGCCTGTCGCAGATGGAGCCAACCGACTTGCGTGGCATCCCGTTTCGGGCCGGCGATACGGTGCAGTGGTCTATCCCCGCGATGTTGCCCGATGCCCAACGCCACGGCCCCGCCGGTATCTTGTTTTTGGACGAGATCAACGCCGCGCCGCCGACCGTCTCGGCGGCGGCCTATCAGCTTATCCTTGATCGCAAGCTGGGCGACTATCAGATCCCTGAGGACTGGGCGATCTTTGCGGCGGGTAATCGTCAGGGCGATCGCGGCGTGACCTACGCCATGCCCGCGCCGCTCGCCAATCGCTTCACCCATTATGAGGTCGAGGCCTCGCTCGACGACTGGGTCGATTGGGCGCAGGGACATGGCGTGGATACCGGTATCTTGGCCTTTCTGCGCTTTCGTCCTGACTTGTTGTTTAACTACGATCCGGCGCATAACCCGATGGCCTTTCCGAGTCCGCGTTCGTGGGAATACGCGCATCGCGCCTTGCAAAAATTTGCTGCGCATCCCACGCTTTTGCTCGATGCCTTGCAGGCCTGTGTCGGTAAGGCGACGGGCGTGGAGTTGAAGGCCTTTCTCGACAACATGACGAACCTGCCCGACATCGACGCCATCCTCGCTGGGCATGAGACCGAGGTGCCCAAGGGCATAGACCTGCAATACGGGGTGGCGGCCGCCTTGGTGCGTCGTGCGCGCGCGGCGAAGGAGGATACCGCCTTGCTGGGCAATGTCCTCGCCTATGCCAGACGCTTCCCGCAACGGGAGATGGGCGTGATGCTGGTCACCGATCTGCACCGCGCCATCGGCAAACCGTTGTTTGCCGTGCCGGAGTTTGTGGAGTGGGCGAACAGCGTCGCCGAGTTGATGCTTTACAAATTCGAACCGACGCCGTGATGGCCGCCGCCGCGTCGCCCTCGGTCGAGACCAAGCTGGCGGCGGCGCGTACACGGCTGATCCTCGATCAACCGTTTTTGGGTTCCCTCGTCATGCATCTGCCGCTCACCGTGGCGGATAAGGCGTGGTGCAAGACGACGGCGACCGATGCGCGGGCCTTGTATTACAACGCGGACTATATTGCTGCGTTGACCTTGGAACAGACCCAGTTTGTGTTGGCGCACGAGGCGATGCACTGCGCGATGTCGCATTTTGCGCGCCGTGAGCATCGCGAAAAACATCGTTGGGATGTCGCCTGCGACTACGCGGTGAATATGATCTTGGATGATGAAAATCTGCGTGGCCCGCCCAACGCGCTGACCGATGCGAAGTATCGCGGCCTGACGGCGGAGGAGATCTATCCCATCCTGCATCAGGATACCGACGAGCAACCGATGGACCAGCATCTGTTCGATCAGGATAGCCAAGGTCAGGGTGGTCAGGGTCAGAGCGAACCGGGCGAGGGTAGCGAGAACAATGAGGGTGGCGAGGGCGAGGCGACGGGTCATGAACAACCGCGCCCAGCCGGGCAGCAGCAAAAGTCTAGCGAGGCGCTTGCTGCCCCGCCGAGCCATTTGGCCGACGATGGCAAGCTGGACGAACAGTGGCGCGGCCGACTGGCGGCGGCGGCACAGTCAGCGCGGCAGGCGGGCAAGTTGTCGGCCTCCTTGCAACGCTTTGTCGATGAATTGATCGCCCCGCAGGTGTCGTGGCGCGCGTTGTTGGCGGATTATCTGGTGCGCACGGCGCGCGATGATTACAGCTTTCAGCGGCCGTCGCGGCGCGAGTCGGCGGCGATGTTGCCGCGTCTCTCTAGCCTAGGCATCCGTCTGGTGGTGGCGGTCGATACCAGTGGTTCGATCCAGGCGGAGGAGTTGACCGAGTTTCTCTCTGAGGTGGACGCGATCAAGGCGCAGGTGCGTGCCGATGTCGCGTTGTTGGCTTGCGACGAACGGCTGGCCGAGGGCGCACCGTGGCTGTTTTCGGTGTGGGAAGCTATGGCCTTGCCGATTGAGATGACGGGCGGCGGCGGTACAGATTTTAGGCCGGTGTTCGCGTGGGTCGAACGAGAAAATGCCAACCCCGATGCCCTGCTTTATTTTACCGATGCCGAGGGCGTGTTTCCCAGCGTGCCGCCGCCGTATCCGGTGCTGTGGCTGGTTAAGGGGCGCGCACCGGTGCCGTTTGGGGTGCGTGTGGCGTTGAATTGACCCATATCAATGTGTGGCTAGGCGCAAACCCTGAGAATATCAGCCATTGCTAATTTATCTTAAGGAGTCGTTTCATGGATCTACAATCGGTATTTAATAAGAGTGAAAACAAGGCCGTGGCTGTTATTGTTGCCATTGCGGTGCTGTTGCATGTGGTGTTTATCTGGTTGATTAGAGAGGTTTGACACGATCTTTTAAGCAAAAAACCCCAGACCGCGTGCTACAATTCGCGGTCTTTTTATTTGGATTATCCCCTTATGTCACGCGCCATCCGCAACATCGCCATCATCGCCCACGTGGACCACGGTAAGACTACGCTGGTCGATAAACTCCTGCGTCAATCAGGCACCTTCGCCGCACACCAACAGGTGACGGAACGGGTCATGGACTCGAACGATCTGGAGAAAGAGCGCGGTATTACCATCACCGCCAAGAATACCTCGGTGGAGTATCAAGGCACGCACATCAACATCGTCGACACCCCCGGTCACGCCGACTTCGGCGGTGAGGTGGAGCGCGTGTTGGGCATGGTTGATGGTGTGTTGCTGTTGGTTGATGCGGTCGAAGGTCCGATGCCGCAGACCCGTTTTGTGACCAAAAAGGCCTTGGCCTTGGGTCTGCGCCCCATCGTGGTGGTCAACAAGGTGGATCGCGATGGCGCTGACGCAGAGAACGCCGTCAACCTAACCTTTGACCTGTTCGACAAACTCGGCGCGACCGATGAGCAGATGGATTTCCCCGTCGTCTACGCCTCGGCCCTGAACGGCTGGGCCGCGTTGACGATGGACGCGCCGCGCGAGGACATGACGCCCTTGTTTGAGACCGTGTTAAAGCATGTCCCCGCACCGGAGATCATCGAGGACGCGCCTTTGCAGTTGCAGATCTCCGCGCTCGATTATTCGTCCTATCTGGGCCGCATCGGCGTGGGCCGCATCAAGCAAGGCCGCGTCAAGACCGGTCAGCAGGTCTTGGTCGGCTTTGGTACGGAAGAAGAGATGAAGGAACACGATCGTAGCCCGATCAAGGCCAAGATTGGCCAAGTGTTGGGCTATCGTGGTCTGGATAAGATCGAGCTGGCCGAGGGCGAGGCCGGCGACATCGTGCAGATTACCGGTATCGAAGACTTGGTGCTGGGCGCGACGATTACCGATATTGACCAGCCGCAGATCCTGCCGCTGCTGAAGATCGACGAGCCGACGCTGTCGATGCAGTTTATGGTCAACTCCTCGCCGTTGGCGGGTACGGAAGGCAAGTTTGTGACTAGCCGTCAGATCCGTGATCGTCTGCACAAAGAGCTGCTGACCAATATGGCCCTGCGGGTGCATGACACCGATGAGTCGGATGTCTTTGATGTGATGGGCCGTGGCGAGTTGCACCTGTCTATCCTGTTGGAGAGCATGCGTCGCGAGGGGTTTGAGATGGCCGTGGGTCGCCCGCGCGTGGTTAAAAAGATGGTCAACGGGGTCGAGATGGAGCCGTATGAGCAACTAACGGTGGATGTGGAAGAAGGCCATCAGGGCGCGGTGATGGAGTCCTTGGGCTTGCGTCGCGGCGACTTGCAAGACATGGTGCCGGATGGTCGTGGTCGGGTACGGATCGAATATGTCATCCCGGCGCGCGGCTTGATCGGCTTCCAAGGCGAGTTTATGAACCTGACGCGCGGCACCGGTCTGCTTTCCCATGTGTTCGACGAATACGGTGCGATCAAAGAAGGCGGCGTGGCGGAGCGGCGCAACGGCGTGTTGATCTCGCAAGAAAATGGCGAGGCGGTGGCCTACGCGCTGTGGAAGTTGCAAGATCGCGGCCGCATGTTTGTGAACCCGGGCGATAAGTTGTATGAAGGCATGGTCATCGGCATCCATTCGCGCGATAACGACCTCATCGTCAACCCGGTCAAGGGCAAGCAACTGACCAATGTGCGCGCCTCCGGCACGGACGAGGCGGTGCGTTTGGTGCCGTCGATCATCCTGTCGCTAGAATCGGCGGTGGAGTTTATTGCCGAAGACGAATTGGTCGAGCTGACCCCGAAATCGATCCGCATCCGTAAGCGTTACCTCAACGAACATGAGCGTAAGCGTGCGTCGCGTGGGTCGGGGGTGTAATGTCCTTACAGCATCACGATCACGCTCATGAACGCGCGGTTGGCGATGCGCTGATCTTTGCGACCGACCTCGCCCATTTTGAACAGGATGTCCTCGAAGCCTCGCATCAGCACGCGGTGCTGGTGGATTTTTGGGCGGAGTGGTGCGGCCCGTGTCATGTCTTGTCACCGATCTTGCAACGGGTAATCCCGGGCTATGACGGGCGGGTGCGTCTGGCCAAGGTGCAGACGGACGCGGAGGATGGCGAGGACATGAAGCTGGCGGGTCGTTATGCGTGCAAGGGCTTTCCAACCGTGCTGATGTTCGTAAAGGGCGTGGAGGTGGCGCGTTTTCATAGCGTCAAACCCGAGTCCTTTGTGCGCGAGTTTATCGACACCCATCTGGCGGCGTAGCGTTTGTGTGTCGTTTGTGTGTCGTCTTGGTGGTGTGAAGAAATACGCTGAAGAAGTACGCAAAAGATAGACGAAAAAAAACCGGCCCGAAGGCCGGTTTTTTACTGGATGCCAGATTACTTGGCAGCAGCAGGAGCAGCAGCCGGAGCAGCAACATCAGCCGGGGCAGCAACAGCAGGAGCAGCAGCGTCAGCAGCCGGAGCGGCTTCGTTTTTTTTGCCACAAGCGGTCAAGGAGAGGGCCAGCAACATAGCAGCGAACAGAGCGGTGATTTTCATGAGTTTTCCTTCGTACGGAGAGTTTAAAAGTAAAGTCCGATCAGCACACGCCAACCTTGACCGGCGTAATTCTAGCGATTCTTCGTAGCTTTGCAAGCCTATTTAGATAAATCACGCTAGTTTCTTTTGTGAAGTATTTATTTTTGTGAACCATAGACCAACCAACCGGTACAGAACCACTCGTGTAGGCGGGGTATCGCGGTGTCTGGGATGGCCTCTCCGATGAGGCTGCGCTGGTCGGCTAGGGTGATGAGGGCGGTGCGTTCGGCCGCGGTCGGGGTTAGCGACTCGCCATTGATGAACATCTGCTTTTTGTGCCACAACAGGCGACTGCCGGGGTGTAACCGCACCCCGTGGCGCGCGGCCTTTTGCATGAAGGCCGCCAGCGTGGGCGGCCGCGCGGGTGCGGTGAAAAAGGTGCTGGGCTTGGGTTCGCTGAGGTAACGCGCGATCGAGGCCTTGAGGCCACCCTTAGACCCGTCTAGCGCGCGTGTAACCTGTTTTGCGATGCGCTCTAGCATGGCCGACGGGATCTCGCCGGGGTGTTGGGTGGGGGTGAGATCGGGGTCAGCATAATGGCCGGGCGCCTCTACGGTGTCGATGCGGTGGTTGAGGTATTGCACGGTCATCTCTTCAAAGCTAGGCGAGCGGAAGCCCACCGAGAGGGTCATGCATTCCGTCAGGGCCACGCCGTTGTGCGCGCACTGTGGCGGTAGATAGAGCAGATCGCCGGGTTCAACCAGAAAGGTTTCTTCGACCTGAAAATCGGCGAGGATGCGTAGCGGCGCACCGGGGACGAGGCTACGGTCTGTTTGGGTGCTGATCTCCCAGCGGCGGTTGCCGATGCCTTGGATGAGGAAGACATCATAGGGGTCAAAGTGGGGCCCTACGCCGCCGCCGGGGGGCGCGAGGCTGACCATGAGGTCGTCCAGACGCGCATAGGGGACGAAGTTGAAGTGATTGAGCAGACGGTCGCCGGCGGGATCCAAGAGGTTTACACCTTGCACCAACAAGGCCCAGTCCTTGTTGGGCAGGTTATTTAGGGTGTCGCTGTCGAAGGGGCCATAGTCTAGCGACCAGCGACCACGCTTTTTTTGGACGAGGCGGCTTTCGCCGTCTTCGTCGTCGGCGTAGGCGCGTAACTGGGCGGGCGAGAGGAGGTTTTCCACCCCGGGCAGGGCGTTTTTGACCAACAACGGGCGTTTCTGCCAGTAGTCGCGGAAGAAGGTGCGTGGGCTGATGCCGCCCAAGAGGGTCTTTAAGGGGGGTAATTCCAAGGGTGCTTGCGTTTTTTTCATGGGTTGAGACCTATAATGCGCGTCAGTGATTTCACGATACAGGAGAAGAGCAATGCTAACTGCGGGTGTCCCTGCGCCAGAGTTTGAACTACCCGATGCCGACATGACCCTCGTGCGTCTGGCCGATTATGCGGGGCGATCGGTTGTTCTATACTTTTATGTCCGCGATGATACGCCGGGTTGCACGGCGGAGGCGATGGAGTTTAGCGATTTGGAGGCCGATTTTTCCAAGGCGGGCTGTACGGTGTTAGGCGTGTCGCGCGATGACTGCATCCGCCACAGCGAGTTCCGCGATAAGTATGGCATCACCGTGCGCCTCTTGGCCGACCGCGAGAGCACGGTGTGTCGTCTGTATGGCGTGTTGCAGAACCGCGAGGTCGATGGCGCGATGCATGAGTCGATACTCCGATCGACCTTTGTCATCGATGCGACGGGGGTGATACGCCACGCCCAGTATGGAGTGACCGCGAGAGGTCATGCCGAAGAGATTCTTGAAATTGTGAAGGGCTTGTGATGGTGATTACGCAAAATACCGTAGTGTCTTTGTCGTATCGTTTGGCGACGATGGATGACGAGTTGTTGGAAGAGGCCGAGGTCGATACGCCGGCGGATTATCTGCACGGTGGCTACGATGGCATCTTCCCGAAGGTGGAGGCGATGCTGGAGGGCAAGACGGTGGGCGACACGCTGGATGTGGTGCTCGATCCTCCGGATGCCTTCGGTGATTACGATGCCGATCTGCTGCGGGTCGAGCCGCGCAGCGATTTTCCGGCGGAGGCCGAGGTTGGGATGCAGTTTGAAGGTCACACAGGCGAGGGCGATCACCTCAGCGTCTTTACCGTGACCGATATCGCTGACGATAAGGTGGTGGTGGACGGCAATCATCCGCTGGCTGGGCAACGCCTGCATATTACCTGCCGCGTGTTGGCGGTGCGTGCGGCCATCCCCGAGGAGATCGCGCACGGCCATGTGCATGGGGCGGACGGTCATCATCACGATCACGATGACGACGACGACGATGACGATGACGATGATCACGACCACAGCACCTGTGGCCACACGCATCACTGATATCCGGAGGCGAAGACGATGAAGATTACCTATCTGGAGTTTGAGCAGCCCATCGCGGAGTTAGAAAGCAAGATCGAATCCTTGACCGAGATGACGGGCAGCGGTGTCGATGTCTCAGGTGAGGTCGCGCTGTTGCGTAAAAAGAGCGCGGCCTTGTCAAAGAAGGTCTACAGCAAGTTGGATGCGTGGCAGGTCTCGCAGGTGGCGCGTCATCCGCAACGGCCCTACACGCTGGACATCATCGCGGCCTTGTTTACGGAGTTTGAAGAGCTGCATGGCGACCGTGCCTACGCCGATGACCCGGCCATCGTCGGTGGCTTGGCGCGTTTTCTTGGCGAGCCGGTGATGGTCATCGGCCACCAAAAAGGGCGCGACACCAAGTCTCGGCAATACCGTAACTTTGGCATGCCGCGTCCGGAGGGCTATCGCAAGGCCCTACGCCTGATGCACCTGGCAGAGAAGTTTCAGATCCCGGTGCTGACCTTTATCGACACGCCGGGCGCGTATCCCGGCATCGACGCGGAGGAGCGCGGCCAGTCCGAGGCGATCGCACGCAACCTGTATGTCATGGCCGAACTGAAGACGCCGATTATCTGCACCGTGGTCGGTGAGGGGGGCTCGGGCGGTGCGTTGGCGATCGGCGTGGGCGATGTGGTGCAGATGTTGCAATACGCCACCTATTCGGTCATCTCGCCGGAGGGCTGTGCCTCGATCTTGTGGAAGGATGCCGGTAAGGCCGCATTGGCGGCTGAGGCCTTGGGCATTACGGCGGATCGCTTAAAACCCTTGGGGATCGTGGACAAGGTGGTTCCCGAGCCGTTGGGCGGCGCACACCGTGACATCGATGCGATGATGGCGATGCTGCGCCAGTCCTTGATTGATGCGTTGGCTGAGGTGCGCGAGATGACCCTGCCACGGCTGCTCAACCGTCGTTATGAACGGTTGATGAGCTATGGCAAGTTTAAGGAAGCGCGTAAGGCTTAACCGTGACGGGGCCTGACCTGCCGACGGAGGTGGGTGCGTTCCTACGCGCCGTGCTGCCGGCAACGGGCGCGGCGCACCTCTGTGTGGGTTATTCGGGCGGTCTCGATTCCACAGTCCTCCTGCACCTGTTGGCTGCACAGCGGCAGGACTTGGGCTTCACTCTGTCGGCCTTGCATGTCCATCATGGCCTCATGCCCGAGGCCGATGCGTGGGCGGTGCAGTGCGCCAAGGTGTGTGCGGCGTGGGCTGTGCCGTTGACGGTTGAACGCATGACGGTGCAGACGGCGGATAAAGGCGTGGAGGCGGCCGCCCGCGATGCGCGGCGTGCGGCGTTCTCGCGCCAGAAGGTCGATGCGATCGTGCTGGCACACCATCAGGGCGACCAGGCCGAGACGCTGTTATTCCGGCTGTTGCGCGGTGCGGGGACGCGTGGCCTAGCGGCGATGCGTCCTGTTGTGAGCGTGGCGGGCAGCCCTGCGTTGTGGCGACCGTTGTTGACTACGCCACGGGGCGCATTGATGCGTTACGCCGAGGCGCATTCGTTGTCATGGATCGAAGACCCGAGCAATGCCGATCCGCGCTACAGCCGCAACTTCTTGCGCAACGCGGTTGTGCCTTTATTGGCGACGCGTTTTCCCGCCGTGACTGCCATCCTCGCTCGTACCGCCACCCAAATGGGGGAGGATGCGGACCTGCTGGATGCGTTGGCGGCACACGATATGCAGGGGGCGATGGATGCTGAAGGGCGACTCAGCACCGCCTGCTTGGCCGCGTTGTCGCCGCCACGGGCGCGTAATGTCCTGCGTCACTGGCTGGCGCAGGCGGGTCTGCATGTTGGCCGCGCACGCGTGGATGACCTGTTACGCCAAGCCCTCGCCGCGCCGGACGCGCACCCGTTGATACAGATAAACGGTTACACCCTTACGCGCCATGCGGGTATCCTAGCGTTGTCGCTTTATCACGCAGAAGGATAGACCATGAGCATGGAACGCATCGCCCGTTATGCCGGGCAATACAAGCTTTCGGACTTCCATTTTCACGCCGATCGTCCGCTGGCGATACGGGTCGATGGCGAGATCATCACCTTTGCCGACGACATCGTAACGGCGGCGGAGATGACGGCCTTTATGGCGGAGATCCTGACCCCCGAGGCCCGCCAGCGCTTTGAACAGCAGCACGATCTCGACATGGCCATCGAGCTTAATGGCACGCGCTACCGCGTCAACCTGTTCCAGACCATGCGCGGCATTGGCGCGGTGTTGCGGCAGATCGAGACGCACATCCCGCGCATGGACGCGCTCGGTCTGCCGCCGGTGGCGCGCGATATCCTGCAACAAGAAAACGGCCTCGTGCTGGTGACCGGCCCCACGGGTTCGGGCAAATCGACCACCTTGGCGGCGATGATCGACCAGATCAACCAAAACCGCGCCGGCCACATCATCACGGTGGAAGACCCGATCGAATATGTTCACGGGGACAAACGCTGCGTGGTCTCGCAACGCGAGGTGGGGCGCGATACCGAGAGCTTCTCGTCGGCCCTGCGCGCCGCCTTGCGCGAGGACCCCGATGTCATCTTGGTCGGCGAATTACGCGATCTGGAGACCATACAACTGGCCTTGACCGCCGCTGAGACGGGGCATCTGGTCTTTGGAACCCTGCACACCAGTGGTGCGCCCAACACCATCAACCGCATCATCGATGTCTTCCCGCCGCAACAGCAAGACCAAGTGCGGGCGCAGTTGTCGCAGTCCTTGCGTCTAGTCATGACGCAACGCTTATTAAAACGCAAAGGCCAGCCCGGTCGCGTGGCTGCGTTTGAGGTGATGACCTGTAACCCGGCCGTGCGCAACCTGATCCGCGACAACAAGGTGTTTCAGATCCCCAGCGTCATGCAAACGGCGCGCGCCGAGGGCATGATGACGATGGAGTTCTCGTTGCAAACGCTGGTGCAGACGGGTCAGATTGACGCGATAAGCTGATTTATCCCAGAAATGGGGGCAATGCCCTTGTTCTTAAGGTTATACGAGGCGCGAGTCTGGTATCATACGCAGTCTTTTTTGAGCGGCGCATGGGCGTTGCTTGTCCCCATTTCTTATCTAGGAGTCACACATGGCTATCGAACGCACCTTTTCTATCATCAAACCTGACGCTGTGGCGAAGAATGTCATCGGCAAGATATATTCTCGCTTTGAATCCAATGGCTTGACGATCGTGGCGTCGAGGATGAAGCATCTGTCGCGCAAGGAGGCTGAGGGCTTTTACGCGGTGCATCAGGGTCGCCCGTTCTTTAACGATCTGGTGGAGTTCATGATCTCTGGCCCGGTGATGTTGCAAGTGCTGGAAGGCGAGGGCGCGATTGCTAAGAACCGTGCGTTGATGGGCGCGACGGACCCGAAGAAGGCGGATGCCGGTACGATTCGTGCCGATTTTGCGACCAGCATCGATGCCAATGCCGTACACGGCTCGGACGCGGCGGAGACGGCGGCGGTTGAGATCGCGTATTTCTTCCCCGGCACCGATATGTGTGCGCGTTAACATCGCGTTATATCTGGCCTTAATGAGGTAACGATGCCGTGACTGCGGCCCCGGTTAATCTTCTCGATTTCGATCTTCCCGGTCTCGTCGCATGGTTTGAGACCATCGGCGAGAAGCCGTTTCGCGCCCGTCAGGTGATGCGTTGGTTGCATCATTTTGGCGCCGACGATTTCGCGCAGATGACCGATCTGGCCAAGACCTTGCGCGCTAAGTTGGAAACCTTGGCGTGTATCGCTCCGCCGGTCTTGATGGCGGGTCAGAACTCTGACGATGGCACGCGTAAGTGGGCCTTGCAGGTCGGGCCGGGCAATCAGGTTGAGACGGTCTATATCCCCGAGGGCGAGCGCGGTACGCTGTGTATCTCGACGCAGGTGGGCTGCGCGCTGGAATGTAGCTTTTGTTCGACCGGGCAGCAGGGTTTTAATCGCAACCTGACGACGGCGGAGATCGTGGGTCAACTTTGGTGGGCGAATAAGGCCTTAGGCCGTGACCCGCGTGACGCAACGAAGGCCGATCGCGTGATCAGCAATGTGGTCTTGATGGGCATGGGCGAGCCTTTGCTCAATTATGACGCGACGGTGCGGGCGTTAAAGGTGATGCTTGACGATCACGCCTATGGTCTGTCGCGGCGGCGGGTGACGGTGTCCACCTCGGGCATCGTGCCAGCGATGGATAGGTTGTCGCAAGACTGTCCGGTGGCCTTGGCGGTGTCTTTGCATGCACCCAACGATCGTCTGCGCGATCAACTGGTGCCGATCAATAAGAAGTATCCGCTCAAGGTCTTGATGGCGGCGTGTCAGCGTTATCTGGCGTTTGCGCCGCGCGATTTCATTACCTTTGAATATGTGATGCTGGACGGGATCAACGATAGCGATGCCCATGCGCGGGAATTGATCGCCTTGGTGGCGGATGTGTCGTGTAAGTTCAACCTGATTCCGTTTAACCCGTTTCCGGGGACGGCGTATACGCGTTCGCCGGCGCCACGGGTGCGGGCCTTTGCCAGCCGCTTGGCGGAGGCGGGGATCGTGGCAACCACGCGCAAGACGCGTGGGGATGATATTGACGCGGCCTGCGGCCAGTTGGCCGGTCAGGTGGTGGATAAGTCGCGCCGGGTGGTGGTACACGATCAACGAACGGGGAGGGCGTGAGGATGAATGAGGCAATCAGTGAGGGCTGTGGTCAGCGTCTGTCTGAGGCGCGTCTTGCGTTGACCTGGTCGGTCGAGACGGTGGCAGGACACCTGAAGTTGAGCGTGAGTCAGATCCGGGCGATGGAGGCCGAGGAATGGGCGTGTTTTCCGTCCAAGGTCGCGTTGCGAGGGTTTGTGCGCGCGTATGCGCAAGACCTGGGCTTGGCTACGGGGGCCTGCTTTAGCGACGCGCCGTCGAATGTCGAGCCGATAGAGACGATGTCGGCGCCGAGTGCCGAAATCGTCTTGGCGGGTTCTCGGACGCGCCTGTGGTTGATCCTGATCCCAGCCGTCTTAGCGGCTTTTTTCGTTGGGGTGATGGGGTTGTACGCATGGCTGTCACAGGGGTCGGATGCCCCGTTGACCGACCCCGTCGTATTGCCGGTACCGGTTTCGGTGCCTGTAACACAGGTAACGCCTATTGTGCCTATTGCGCCTATTGTGCCTGTCGAGCCCACTGTCCCCGTCCCTGTTCCATCTGTGCCCGTAACGCCTGCGGTGTCCACGCCGGCGCAGGTCGGTGCGACGCAGGGCCTCACCTTTACCGCGACGAGTAACGCGTGGGTCGAGATTGTCGATGCGTCGAATCAGCGCGTGCAGCGCATGGTGCGGGTGGGTGAGTCGGTGCATATCAAGGGCCAGCCACCGTATCGTTTGATCGTTGGTAACGCCGCGCAGGTGCGTCTGGAATACAACGGCCGCGTAGTTGATCTGCACCCCTATATCGGCGACAAGGTCGCGCGTCTGAGCTTGGAATGACCGGCATGGCCAGACATATTACGCGCGCGGTCAAGGTGGGCACGGTCATCGTGGGTGGCGGTGCGCCGGTGGTCGTGCAGTCGATGACCAATACCGACACGGCGGATGTCGCCGGGACGGTGGCGCAGGTTGAACAACTCTGGCAGGCGGGTTCCGAAGTGGTGCGCCTGACGGTGAATACGCTAGAGGCGGCGCGCGGCGTGGTGCAGATCCGCGAACGGCTCGATGCGCGGGGATGCAGCGTACCGTTGGTGGGCGACTTTCATTTTAACGGCCATAAGTTGTTGGCCGAGGTGCCGGAATGCGGCATCGCCTTGGCCAAGTTACGCATCAATCCTGGCAATGTCGGGCATGGTTCGGCCGACCCGTTTGCGCAGTTGATCGCGTTTGCCTGTCGCCACGACAAGGCGGTGCGGATCGGCGTGAATTGGGGCAGCCTCGATCAACGCCTGTTGGCACGGTTGATGGATGAAAACGCGCAACGCGCCCAGCCTCTGGATAACGCCGCGATCATGCAGGAGGCGTTGCTGACCTCGGCGCTGGAGTCGGCGCAACGGGCGGAGGCGTTAGGGCTGGGGCGCGACCGTATCATCTTGTCGTGCAAGCTGTCGGGGGTGCAGGATTTAGTGCGCGCCTACCGCGAATTGGCGCGCCGTTGCGACTATGCCTTGCATCTGGGTCTGACCGAGGCGGGCATCGGTAGCAAGGGGATCGTCGCCTCGGCGGCGGCCTTGGCGATCTTGTTGAACGAGGGTATCGGCGACACGATTCGCGTCTCGTTGACACCTAAGCCCGACGAGCCGCGCACCTTGGAGGTGCAGGTGGCGCAGGAGATCTTGCAGACCGTGGGCCTGCGTGCCTTTACCCCCTTGGTGACCGCGTGTCCGGGCTGTGGGCGCACGACGAGCACGGTGTTCCAAGCCTTGGCCGATCAGATTCAGTCGTGGTTACGCGCCCAGATGCCGGTGTGGCGGGCGCAATATCCGGGGGTCGAGGCGATGAGCGTGGCGGTGATGGGCTGCGTGGTCAATGGCCCGGGCGAATCGAAACACGCCAACATCGGTATCTCGTTGCCGGGCAGTAATGAGGTGCCGGTCGCGCCGGTCTACGAAGACGGGGTGAAGACGGTGACGCTGAAGGGCGATGCTATCGCCAGCGAATTTCAGGCCTTGGTCGCGGCCTATGTTGAACGAACTTACGGACGATCATGAGTGAGACCTTGCGCGCCGTGCGCGGCATGAACGATATCTTGCCGACCGAGGTCGGCGCGTGGCAGGCGTTCGAGCGCCGGGTGCGTGACTGGCTGGCGAGCTATGGCTACCGCGAGTTGCGCACCCCGATCGTAGAGCCGACCGCCTTGTTTAAACGCGCCATCGGCGAGGTGACGGACATCGTCGAGAAAGAGATGTATACCTTCGTCGATGCGCTTAACGGTGAGTCGCTGACCTTGCGTCCCGAGGGCACGGCCGCGTGTGTGCGCGCCGTGATCGAGCACAACCTACTCTACGGCGGCGGTCAGCGCCTGTGGTATCAAGGCCCGATGTTCCGCCACGAGCGGCCACAGAAGGGGCGTTATCGCCAGTTTCATCAGATCGGGGTCGAGGCGATGGGGTTTGCCGGGCCGGATGTGGATATCGAACACCTGCTGATGACGGCGCGTTTGTGGCGCGTCTTGGGTTTGGCCGAGGAGGTCGCGTTGGAGATCAATAGCCTGGGCGGGGCGGAGGCGCGCGCCACGCATCGCGCTAAGCTCATCGCCTATTTCGAGGCGCATCAAGACCAGTTGGACGACGACGCGCGGCGTCGTTTGCAGAGCAATCCGCTGCGCATCTTAGACACTAAAAACCCCGCCATGCGCGCCTTGGTCGAGGCCGCGCCGCAGTTGATGGACGACCTAGACGACGCGGCGCGGGCGCATTTTGCGGCCGTGTGTGCGGGGCTGGACGCAGCGGGCATCGCCTATCGCATCAACCCGCGTCTGGTGCGTGGCCTAGATTATTACAACTACACCGTGTTCGAGTGGGTGACCGATCGATTGGGCGCGCAAGGGACGGTGTGCGCGGGCGGACGGTTTGATGGTCTGGTGGAGCAGTTGGGCGGAAAACCGGCGCCGGCGTGTGGCTTTGCTATGGGCATCGAACGGCTGTTGGCCTTGATCGCGGAGGTCGGCGTTGCCGCACCCGGCGATGGCCCGGATGCCTATCTGGTGCATGTCGGTGAGGCGGCGAGCGCGCTGGCGCAGACGCTGGCCGAGGGTTTGCGTGACGGCGGTGTGGCGGTGGTTTTACATGTCGGCGGCGGTAGTTTTAAGACGCAGATGAAAAAGGCCGATGCCAGCGGCGCGCGTTTTGCCGTTATCCTTGGCGACGACGAAGCGGCGGCGGGTGAGGTGAGCGTGAAGCCCTTGCGCGACGGCGGTGAGCAACAACGGGTAACGCAGCAACAGGCCGTTAATTTAATCAAACAAGGAGTACACAATGGCAACCTATGACCTCGAAGAACAAGAACAGCTAGACGAAATTAAGGTGTGGTGGCAGCAATATGGTAAGTGGGTGATCGCGGCCGTCGTCGCCTTTGTGTTGTCCGTCGCCGGCTGGCAGGGGTGGCAGGGGTGGCAGGGCAAACAGCAGCAAGAATCGGCGGCCTTGTTTGAACAGGCGGTGCAGGCGCGGGCGGGCAATAACGCGGCGGCGGTGAAACAGATTACGGCGCAGATCATGGATAACTACGCGGGTTCGGGGTATGCGACCCCAGCGGCGTGGATGGTCGGTCAGGTCAATTTGGAGGCCAAGGATACGAAAAGCGCGTTGGCGCAGTTTCAATTTGCCTTTGATCACGCGCAAGGCGCGGTGATGCAGGACTTGGCGCGTCTGCGTCTGGCCGGGTTGATGTTTCACACGGGGGACGCTGAGGGCGCGTTACAGACCTTGGAGGCCGCACCCGCGGATGCCTATGCGGCGCTGTTCGGCCAGTTGCGCGGCGATGTCTTGGTGACGCTAAAACGCACGGCGGAGGCGCGTTTGGCCTATCAATCGGCCCTCACCGCGATGGATAAGGCGAACACGAAGGTCGATCCGATCTATGCCATGATTGAGATGCGCTTGGATGCCTTGGGAGATGGAGCATGATGCGGTTTATGCTGCGGGGGACGCTGACTACGCGCACGGCGCTGGTGGCACTCGGCCTAGGCTTGAGCGGCTGTGGCACCCTAGATACCGTGGGCGGCTGGGTGGGCATGGGCGGCTCGGCCAAGATCAAGCCGGCCGAGTTGGTCGATTTCAAGCCGGCGTTGTCGTTGACGCGGGTTTGGGACGCCACGGTGGGTGCGCCGGGGGTGTTTGTGTTTGCACCGGCGTTGGTCGATGGGACGGTCTATGCGGCAGCGGCCGATGGTCAGGTGCTGAGTCTTGATGTGGCCACGGGGCAGCCGCGTTGGCGGGTGACGCTGGCGCATAAACTGTCGGCCGGTGTGGCGGCGGGCGAGAGCTTAGTCGTGGTGGGTACGCCCAAGGGGCAGGTCGTGGCCTTGCGTGCCGCCGATGGCGCGATCGCGTGGACGGCGCAGGTGTCGGGCGAGATCCTCGCACGGCCCTTGGTGCAGGGCGGCGCCGTATTCGCACGCGGTAGCGATGGTCGGGTCTATAAATTGGATGCCAAGGATGGCAAGACGCTGTGGGCCTATAGCCGCGCCCTGCCGAGCTTGACCTTACGCGAGGCGGGTGGTCTGGTGGCCGATGCGGATGCCGTCTATGCGGGACATCCGGGCGGTCGTTTGACGGCCTTGTCGCAGACCAACGGCGCACCCTTGTGGGAGGTCAATGTCGCCTTGCCACGCGGTGCGACCGAGATGGAGCGGATCGCCGATGTGCTCGGCACCCCGGCGGTGGAGGGGCGTTTGGTCTGTGCGGCGGCCTATCAAGGGCGTGTCGCCTGTTTCGATCGCGCCACGGGCAACCCCGTTTGGGCGCGTGAGTTCGCGGCCAGTCGGGGCGTGGATTTGGATGATCGCAGCGTCTATGCTGTCGATGCCGAGTCTGTCATACAGGCGTTCGAACGGCAGCGCGGGGTCAGCCCGTGGAAACAGGATAAGCTGCGGCATCGCCAATTAGGTACGCCGCTGGCCTTGGGCGAGCAGGTCGTGGTGAGCGATTATCAGGGCTATCTCCATGTGCTTAATCGCCTCGATGGGGCCTTGCTTGCGCGCGTGGCGACCGATGGCAACCCGGTGCGCGGCGAGCTGTAGGCCTTGCGGCAAGGCTTCGTTGTGCAGACCGCTAATGGTCATATTTCTGCCTTTAAATTGGATAAGTAGTTGAAACCAACCATCGTTTTAGTGGGCCGACCGAATGTCGGCAAATCCACCCTGTTTAACCGCCTGACCCGTTCGCGTGATGCCTTGGTGCACGATCTTCCGGGCCTGACCCGCGACCGTCACTACGGTCATGGGCGGCTGGATAAACCCTGCCTCATCGTCGATACCGGCGGTTTTGAGCCGGTGGTTGATAGCGGTATCTTGGCCGAGATGGCGAAGCAGACCTTGCAGGCGGTGGACGAGGCCGATGCCATCGTATTTTTGGTCGATGCCCGTGCCGGTGTCGCGCCGCAGGATAAGATGATTGCCGAACGCCTGCGCCGGAGTGGGCGGCCGGTGTTTCTGGCGGTCAACAAGGCGGAGGGGATGTTGCCCGATGTGGTGGCGGCGGAGTTTTTTGAGCTGTCCTTAGGCCAGCCTATTGCCATCTCCGGCGCGCATGGCGAGGGCGTGCGCGCCTTGATGGACATCGTGTTGGCCGATTTCCCGGACACCGAAACGCCGTCGCTGACCGATCTCGACGACGAGCGGCCGCGTATCGCCATCCTCGGTCGCCCCAATGTGGGCAAATCGACGCTGGTCAACGCCTTGGTCGGCGAGGAACGGGTCATCGCCTTTGACCTGCCGGGCACGACGCGCGACTCGATCGAGGTCGAGTTTGAACGCCACGGCCGCCAATACACCTTGATCGACACCGCCGGCGTGCGCCGTAAAGGGCGTATCGACAACGACGACCTCGGCGCGATCGAAAAATACTCTGTCATCAAGGCCTTGCAGGCGGTCGAGGCGGCCAATGTGTGCGTGTTGGTGCTCGATGCGCAGCAGGAGATCTCCGATCAAGATGCGCATCTAGCGGGCTTTATCTTGGAGGCCGGGCGTGCGCTGGTGGTGGCGATCAATAAATGGGACGGGCTGGACGGCTATACGCGTGATCGCATCAAGCTGGAAATTGGCCGCCGTTTTGTCTTTTTGAACTTTGCCCGTTTTCACTATGTCTCGGCCTTGCACGGCCAAGGCCTGGGCGGGGTGTTGAAGTCGGTCAACGAGGCCTTTGCGGCCGCGATGGCCAAACTTCCGACCCCGAAGCTGACCGATATTCTGCACGCGGCGGTCGATAAACATGCCCCGCACAAGTCGGGCCTGTTTCGTCCCAAGCCTAAGTACGCGCATCAAGGCGGTAAGAATCCGCCTGTCATCGTGGTACACGGCAATCATCTGGAGGGCATACCCAAGAGCTATCAGCGTTATCTGGAAAACACCTTCCGCGAGGCCTTTGACCTGCAAGGCACGCCGCTCAGGGTGGAGTTTAAGGCCAACGACAACCCTTACGAGGCGAATAAGCCCAAGTCGATGACCCAGCGCGAGGCCAACAAGGCGCGTCGTGAGCGGCGTCATCGGCGTAAGACCTTCGGGGAATAAGCCCTTAATAACGACCTACGGGGCGGAGTGTGATGAATACCCCATTTTTTCAGATACAATCCGCCACTTATTATTACTGTGAATTATCGAGATTAAAATGAATAAAGGGCAGATGCTACAAGACCCGTTTCTCGCGGCGTTGGCGCAAGAACAGGTGCCGTGTTCCGTGTATTTGGTCAACGGAATCAAACTGCAAGGCTATATCGAGTCGTTCGATGCCTATGTCGTAGTGCTAAAAAACGCCATCAGCCAGATGGTCTATAAACACGCCATCTCGACCATCGTGCCGTCGCGCCCGGTGCTGTTCCGTCAGACGGAGTCGGCGACGCAAGATGCAGCACCTCAAGAGACGGCCGAGCCTGCCGCTTAAGCCCTCGTCGGCATCCCGCTTTGATCGCTGCGTAAGTGTCCAGTGCGGTTCTCCAGCACGCAGGCTCCTACAGGGTGGCAGCTACGCACGGCCGTAGGAGCGGGCTTGCCCGCGAACACTGCGGCAGCGAGAACCGCAAGAACCTTCGCAATGATGAATAAGATCGTGACGGGCGCGAGGTCGGTGTGGTGCGGGATGAATATGGTAAGATTGGGCGCGTTTTTTGAGCGCCAAGACCGGCGCGGGTCTGGATGGTTTGCGTGCGGCACTAACCGAGTTTGCGTTGGCGCAGCGGGCAACCCCAGAACCCGGACGCGATGGATGTAGCCCCAGACAACACTTTAGAGAATGAGATAGACGATGGCATGGAATGAACCCAATGGGGACAAAGGCGGCAAGGGAAATGACGGCGGCCCCCCCGATCTTGATGAGTTGTGGAAGGGTTTGAACGACCGTTTGAACGGGATGTTCGGCCGTGATCCGGCTGCGCGTCCACCGGGTACGGGTGGTAATAATGACGGTAGCAATGATGGTAATGGCGGCAATGGCGGCAATGGCGGCAATGGCGGCAATGGCGGCAATGAGCCGCCGCCGATCCCGCCTAGGACGCCGCCGCGTGGCCGGCCGCAGATGCCGCAGATTCGTCTGCCGGGCGTGGGCGTGTTGGTCGGCATCGTCGTCGCCTTGTGGTTGGCCTCGGGCTTTTACATCGTTAACGCCGGTGAGCGCGGCGTGGTCCTGCGTTTTGGTCAATTTAGTGATTCGACGATGCCGGGCCCGCGTTGGCATCTGCCGTACCCCTTCGAGTCGGTCGAGACCGTTAACATTGAACAGGTGCGCATGGCCGAGGTCGGCTATCGGCGTAATGTGAAGTCCAAAAACCTGTCCAAATCCTTGATGTTGACCGATGACGAGAACATCATCGACCTGCAATTCTCGGTGCAATATGTGCTTAAAAACCCCGAGGACTTCCTGTTTACCAACCGTAATCCGGACGAGACCGTCATGCAGGTGGCGGAATCCGCCATGCGCGAGGTGGTGGGCAAGAGCCGCATGGACTATGTGCTTTATGAGGGGCGTGCCGATGTCTCCGTGCGGGCGACGAAGTTGATGCAGACGCTGCTTGATCGTTATCGTATCGGCGTGACGGTGAGCAAGGTCAACCTGCAAAACGCCCAGCCGCCGGAGCAGGTGCAAGCGGCCTTTGACGACGCGGTGAAGGCCGGTCAAGACCGCGAACGCTTGAAGAACGAGGGTCAGGCCTATGCCAATGATGTGGTGCCTAAGGCACGCGGTTTGGCGGCGCGCCTGATTGCCGAGGCGAACGGTCACAAACAACGGGTGATCGTGTCGGCCGAGGGTGATGCGGCGCGCTTTAATTACATCGTAGCGGAGTACACCAAGGCCCCGCAGGTGACGCGTGAGCGCTTGTATCAAGACGCGATGCAGCAGATCTTGAGCAGCACGACCAAGGTCTTGGTCGATAGTAAACAGGGTCAGCAGTTGCTCTATCTGCCGATCGACAAATTGATGCAGATGTCGGTGCCAGGGGCGGCTGCGGCTACCCCGGTTGCGGTGCCCGAGGCCACGCCTCCTGTACCGCAGGCCGCTCCGCCACGCAGTCGTGACAGCCTGCGTAATCGTGATCGCGAGGTGCGTTAATGAAAAACCTATCTACCCTAATAACCCTCGTGTTGGGTGGTCTCATGCTGATCTCGATGAGCCTGTTCACGGTCGATCAACGGCAAGCCGCGCTGGTCTTCCAGCTGGGCGAGATCGTCGCTACCAAGCTCAAACCTGGCCTCTATTTCAAGATCCCGCTGGTGCAGAATGTGCGTGAGTTTGATACCCGCATCATGACCTTGGACCCGGCCGATCCGGAGCGTTTTATTACCTCGGAAAAGAAGAATGTGCTGGTCGATTATTTCGTCAAATGGCGGATTACCGATGTGCGTACCTTTTATGTTAGCTTCGGCGGCGACGAGGCGCGGGCGGTCAATCGTCTGGCGCAGACGGTCAACGACGGGATGCGTGCTGAGTTTGGTAAATACACCGTGCACGATGTCGTCTCGGGTGAGCGCGACGCGGTGATGGACTCCTTGCGTAAATCGGCCAATGCCGATGCCAAACGCTTCGGGGTCGAGGTGTTGGATGTGCGTGTCAAACGCGTCGATCTGCCGGCGGAGGTCTCCGGTTCGGTCTATTCGCGGATGGAGGCGGAGCGTAAACGGGTCGCCAACGAGTTGCGCTCAACCGGTAGTGCGGAGGCCGAAAAGATCAGGGCTGAGGCCGATCGTGAGCGCGAGGTGATCCTCGCCGAGGCCTATCGTGACGCCCAGCGCATCAAGGGTGAGGGCGATGGTAAGGCGGCGGCGATCTACGCCAAGGCCTACGGCAAGAACGCCGAGTTTTATGCCTTCTATCGCAGCATGGAGTCGTATAAGGCGAGCTTCAAGGACAAGCAAGATGTCCTCGTGTTGCAGCCGAATTCGGCCTTCTTCCGCTACATGAATACCCCCAAGGGTGGGAAGTGAGCCTGCAAGATATCTTGCTACCGGCCTTGGCGCTGATGCTGATTATGGAGGGGGTGATGCCTTTTCTCGCGCCGACCGTCTGGCGCGAGACCTTTACCCGTCTGGCGACCTTGCGTCTTGGGCAGATCCGTTTTATGGGGCTGATCTCGATGGTCTTGGGTGTGGCGATGTTGCAGGTGGCGTTATGAACGCGCCGGCGTGGTTGTTGCCCGAATTCGTTGAGGATATTCTGCCGCCCTATGCGGCGGCCTTCGACGCGCGGCGGGCGCGGCTGTTGGCCATGCTCTCGTCGTATGGTTACGACTATGTGCAGCCGCCTTTGGTGGAGTTTTTGGATGCCTTGATCTCGACCAGCGGCGATGACCTTGATCTAAAAACCTTCAAGGTGATCGATAGCCTGTCGTGTCGTCAGATGGGCGTGCGCGCCGACATCACGCCGCAGATCGCGCGTATCGATGCGCATCTTCTAAATCGCAACGGGGCCGTGCGCCTGTGTTACGCCGGGCCGGTGTTGCATACGCGGCCTGAAGGCATGGCCAATCGCCGCGAGCCGTATCAACTGGGCGCGGAACTGTTTGGTCATGCGGGGATCGAGGCCGACCTGGAGATGCTCACGCTGTTGCTGGCCGCGATGCAGGCCTGCGATCTAGCGCAGACGCGTGTCAGTGTCGGCCATGTCGGTCTGTTTCGGGCCTTGGCGCGGGCGGCGGGGTTGGATGCGCAGACGGAGGCGGCCGTGTTCGTTGCCTTGCGTCATAAGGATGTGCCGGAGTTGACGGCGTGCGTGGCGGGCGTGGATGCGCCGTGGCGTGCGGCCTTTTTGGCCTTGACCGAACTCTATGGCGATGCCTCGGTGATCGCGACGGCACGGGCGCAGTTGCCGGTCATCCTTGGGGTCACGCAGGCATTGGATGAGCTGGAGACCTTGGTGCAGGGCGTGGCGGGGACGGAGATCGGCATCGATCTGGCCGACCTGCGCGGGTATGGTTATCACACCGGCGTGGTCTTTGCGGGCTATGTCGGCGGTCAGGCACAGGCCGTGGCCTTGGGTGGCCGTTATGACGGGGCCGGTGCGCGCTTTGGCCGCTCTAGGCCGGCGACGGGGTTCAGCCTCGATCTGCGTCGCGTCTTGGATGTCATGCCCGAACCGGTGGCCGTAAAGGCTATCGTGGCCCCGTATAGTGATGATGTGGTTTTGCTGGCCGAGATGGCGCGTTTGCGTGCGTTGGGTGAGCGGGTGGTGATGGAACTGCCCGGTCAGGAGGCGGCTCGTGCGACGAGTGGCTGTGACCGTATATTGATTCAGGTGGGTGCGCAGTGGCGCGTCCAACCCATTAATTAACTAAAGGAAGAAAGATGAAGAATGTCGTCGTAATCGGTACGCAATGGGGTGATGAGGGCAAGGGTAAGATCGTTGATTGGCTGACCGATCACGCCCAAGGTGTGGTGCGTTTTCAGGGCGGTCACAACGCCGGTCATACGCTGGTCATCAATGGCAAAAAGACCGTGTTGCACCTGATCCCGTCGGGCATCCTGCGCGCTGGCGTGCGTTGCTATATCGGTAACGGCGTGGTGGTCTCACCCGAGGCCTTGATCGAGGAGGTCGATATGTTGGAGGCCTCCGGCATCGATGTCGCCGGTCGCTTGATCATCTCCGAGGCCTGCCCCTTGATCATGCCGCATCACATCGCGCTCGACCAAGCGCGTGAGGTGGCCAAGGGCGCGAGTAAGATCGGCACCACCGGACGCGGCATTGGCCCGACCTACGAGGACAAGGTGGCACGGCGTGCCTTGCGTGTGCAAGACCTGCTGCACCGCGAGCGTTTTGCGGCCAAGTTGGCGGAGATCCTCGATTATCACAACTTCGTCTTGCAGCACTATTTCAAGGCGGCGCCGGTCGATTTTAACCAGTCGTTAGACCGCGCCATGGTCTTGGCCGAGCGGATCAAGCCGATGATCGGCGATGTGCCGCGCATGCTCTTTGATGCCAATAAGCGTGGCGAGAACCTGCTCTTTGAAGGCGCGCAAGGCACGCTGCTCGACATCGACCACGGCACCTATCCGTTTGTGACCAGTTCTAATTGCACGGCAGGTGGTGCGTCTACGGGTTCGGGCATGGGGCCGGGCAGCATGCATTATGTGTTGGGCATCACCAAGGCCTACACCACGCGCGTCGGCGGCGGCCCGTTCCCGACCGAGTTATTCGACGACACCGGCCGTTGGCTGTCCGAAAAGGGCAACGAGGTTGGCGCGACCACGGGCCGGGCACGGCGTTGCGGTTGGTTCGATGCGGCGGCCTTGAAGCGTTCGATCCAGATCAACGGCATCACCGGTCTCTGCGTCACCAAACTGGATGTCTTGGACGGCATGGAGACGGTGCGTATCTGTACCGGCTACAAACTGGGCGATGAGGTGTGCGACATCCTGCCGGTCGGTGCGGAGAGCCTGACCGATTGCGAGCCTATCTATGAGGATTGGGCGGGCTGGAGCGAGTCCAGCGTCGGTGCGGCTAGTTTTGCGGCCTTGCCGCTTAACGCGCAGAAATACCTCAACCGGATGCAAGAACTCTGTGGCGTGCCGGTGGATATCGTCTCGACCGGCCCGGATCGCGCCGAGACCATTGTCGTGCGGCATCCGTTTGCTTAATGTATTTGAGAGGGGCGCCAGCATGCGTGCTGAGCCCGCCCAAGTAAAAAGCCCCGCAGAGTCTGCGGGGCTTGGGTGTTTATCTACTGTTACTTTGGTATTAGTGGTGCCCAAGAGAGGACTCGAACCTCCACACCGTTGCCGGCGCTAGGACCTGAACCTAGTGCGTCTACCAATTCCGCCACCTGGGCATTCAGGAAGCGGCAATTTTAATGAATTTATCTGGAACCTGTCAATGACAAAGAAGAAAACAATGGCCGATACTGCGGCTGAGACACCCTCCACGGCGAGCCGTCCGAAGCCGCGTGGTCGTGGCCAAAAGACCGCCTTGCGCTGGCAAGACCCGCATCTGGAGCGCGAGCGCGCAAAATATGACGACCCGATGCCGAGCCGGGAATTCCTCCTCAGCCTCCTTGAGCAGGCCGGTGAGCCGGTGGAGGCGGATGCCTTTGCCCAGCAATTGGGCATGGAGGCGCATGAGGAGGAGTCGTTCCGTCGTCGCCTGCACGCGATGAATCGCGATGGGCAGTTGATGTTTAACCGCCGTGGCCTGCTCTGTCTGCCGCAGAAGATCGAGGCGCGCGCGGGGCGTGTCGATGGCCATCCGGATGGCTTTGGTTTCTTCATCCCGGACGATGCCTCGGGTGACCTGCGTCTCTCCGAAAAAGAGATGCATCAGGTCTTGCATGGCGACCGCGTCATGGCGCGGGAGCATGGCGCGGATCATCGCGGACGGCGCGAGGGCAAGATCATCGAGGTCTTGGAACGCGCCCATACCAAGCCCGTCGTCGGCCGTTTCTATATCGAACATGGCCACCAGTGGGTGATCGCCGAGAACCCGCGCATCAACCAAGACATCGTCGTGCCCAAGGGCAACGAGGGTCATGCCGTCTTTGGTCAGGTGGTGATGGTCGAGATCGTCGAGTTCCCCAGCAAACACACACCCTGCATCGGTCGTATCCACGAGGTCTTAGGTGGCTATGCCGACTCGGGCATGGAGATCGAGATCGCCTTGCGTAAACACAGTCTGCCGTTTGAATTTCCGCCGGCGGTCGCTAAGGAGGCGAAGCAGCTACCCACGACCGTGAGCGCGGCCGACTTGGGCCAGACCCCCGAGGGACTCACGCGTGAAGATGTGCGCGCCTTGCCCTTGGTGACCATCGACGGCGAGGACGCGCGCGACTTTGACGATGCCGTTTATTGCACCCCCGAAGGCCGCGGTTTCCGGCTCTTCGTGGCGATCGCCGATGTCTCGCAGTATGTGCGTCCCGGTGCGCCGTTGGACGCTGAGGCGTATAACCGCAGCACCTCGGTCTATTTCCCGCGCCGCGTTATCCCGATGTTGCCGGAGGAGTTGTCCAACGGTCTGTGTTCGCTCAACCCGGCGGTTGATCGGCTGTGTATGGTGTGCGAGATGGAGATCACCAGCGCCGGGCGGATCAAGAAACATCGTTTCTACCCGGCGGTCATGCACTCTAAGGCGCGGCTGACCTACAACCAGGTCTGGGATTGGCTCTCTGATACCAGCCAGATGCCGGCCGACAAGACGACCCTGTTGCCCGATCTGCAAAATCTGCATACCTTGTTCAAGCTGCTCTTGAAGGCCCGTGGCGAGCGCGGCGCGATCGAGTTTGAGACCTTGGAAACGAAGATGGTCTTTAACGACGCGGGCAAGATCGAGCGCATCGTGCCGACCTCGCGCAATGACGCGCATAAGATGATCGAAGAATGCATGTTGGCGGCCAATGTCTGCGCCTCGGAGTTTTTGCAAAAGAAGAAACACGCGACGCTGTACCGCGTCCACGAAGGCCCGACCCAGATCAAGCTGGAGAAATTGCACGCCTTCTTGGCCGAGTTCGGTCTGCATCTGGGCGGCGGTGATGAGCCGCACGCCAAGGACTACGCGACCTTGCTGTCTAAGGTCAAAGGTCGTCCGGACGAGCAGTTGTTGCAAACGGTGATGTTGCGCTCCTTGCATCAGGCCGTGTACAGCCCGGAGAATGTCGGTCACTTTGGTCTGGCCTACGAGTCCTACACCCACTTCACCTCGCCGATCCGCCGTTATCCGGATTTGCTGGTGCATCGGGCGATCAAGGCGGGCTTGGCTGGCACGCACTATAAACCCGGTTCGTGGGAGGCGATTGGCGTGCATTGTTCCGGCAACGAGCGGCGTGCCGACGAGGCCTCGCGCGATGTGACGGCGTGGCTGAAGTGCTTCTACATGCAAGATCACCTCGGTTTTGAATACGACGGCGTGATCAGCGGCGTGACCAGCTTTGGCATCTTTGTCTCCTTGACCGAGGTCTTCGTCGAGGGTCTGGTGCATGTCTCTGAACTGGGCACGGACTATTTCCACTTCGACGCGGCACGGCATCAGATGCTGGGCGAACGCACGGCGACGCGTTACCGTTTGGGCGACAAGGTGCGGATCAAGGTGGTGCGCGTCGACCTCGACACAGCGAAGATCGACTTTACCTTGGTGACCGAGCCGGTGGAAAAGATAGCGGAATCTACGCCATCGAAACCTAAGGCGGCCACGGCCAAGAAACCGGCAACCAAACCGGCAACCAAACCGGCGGCGGCGAAGGCGTCTACAAAGGCCTCGCCCAAGGCGGCGAAGGCGAAATCTTGATGAACCTAAATCCAGCCGTTAATCGTCTTGTTGTTCGCGGCCTTGTCCGCGAAACGGTCTCTATCGCAACGCACCCCATTCGCGGGCAAGCCCGCTCCTACGCTGACGCAGGCGAGGATTAAGATGAAACAAGTGTTGCATGGCTTTCATGCGGTGGGGTCGCGGGTGCGGCATCATCCCAAGAGCATCCAGACACTCTATCTGGACAAGGATAGGCGCGATAAACGGATGCAGGACTTGGTGCAAATGGCGGCAAACTCGGGGGTGCGTGTGGTGCTCACCGACGCTGCGCGTCTCACCGAGATGGCGCCGGATCTGGCGAAACGCAATCAGGGCGTGATCGCCTTGGCTGAGCCGGTTAAATTGGCCTTGAACCTAGCGGAGGTCTTGGATACAACGACCGAGCCGCCCCTGTTTTTGGTCCTCGACGGGGTGACTGATCCGCATAACCTAGGCGCGTGTCTGCGTAGCGCGGAGGCCTTCGGTGCGCACGCGGTGATCGCGCCGAAAGATCGTTCGGCTAGTCTCACCGCCGTGGCGATCAAGGCCGCGTCGGGCGCGGCCGATTGCATCCCCTTTCTATCGGTCACCAATCTAGCGCGTAGCCTGCGCGAGATGAAAGAACACGGCATCCTCATCGTCGGTGCCGATGCTGAGGGCACGCTGGAGATCTTTGCTGCCGACCTGTCTGGGGCCACGGCCCTCATCCTAGGCGCGGAGGGCGATGGTCTGCGCCGTCTGACCCGCGAACATTGCGATCTCTTGGTGAAGATCCCCATGCAGGGTCAGGTCGAAAGTCTCAATGTCTCCGTCTCGGCCGGGGTGTGTCTGTACGAGGCGCGTCGGCAGCGGGCGATCAAGGCGGGCTAGATGAATACGCGCGATGCCTGGGCCTTGTTTAATAACAGCGATCTACTCTTTGGCGAGCATGAGATCGCCCTGGCCTTCGATAGGGTGGCGAGTGAGATTACGGCGCTGCTGGCTGATCGTCTGCCTTTGGTGCTGACGGTGATGAACGGTGGCGTGGTCTTCGCGGGGCAGTTGTTGCCGCGCTTGGCGTTTCCGCTCGATTGCGATTATCTGCACGCCACGCGCTATCGTGATACGACGGTGGGCAGCGGGATTAACTGGTGCGCCTTACCGCATAAGGCCGTGGAGGGGCGTTCGATCTTGGTCTTGGACGACATCCTCGATGAGGGCATCACCTTAGCGGCGATCCGTGCAAAGTTGTTGGAGATGGGTGCGGCGGAGGTGTGGATCGCGGTCTTGGCCGAGAAGGCCTTGGCGCACGCGAAACCCGTGCGGGCGGATTTTGTGGGTTTAACGGTGCCGGATCGTTATGTCTTTGGCATGGGCATGGATGCCTATGGCCTGTGGCGTAACCTACCCGGCATCTATGCCATCAAAGGAGATTAACGATGTTGGGGATTATTGGCGGTTCGGGGTTGGCGCAGTTTCCGGGTTTGACGATAGAGCGGCGCGAGGTGGTGCGCACGCCCTATGGCGCGCCCTCGGCGGCCTTGGTCTTTGGCCGTCTGGCCGATGCGCCGGTGGTCTTTTTGGCGCGCCACGGTCATGGTCACACCCTCCCCCCGCACCGTATCAACTACCGCGCCAACCTGTGGGCCTTGCAACAGGCGGGGGTCGATCAGGTCTTGGCCATCGCCACGGTGGGCGGCATCCACGCCGATTTTCTCCCCGGGATGTTTGCCGTGCCGGATCAGGTGATCGACTACACCTGGGGGCGCGAGATGACCTATGCCGAATACGGGGGCGATGCGCCGGTCGTACATCTAGATTTTTCGCACCCGTATTGTCATGAACTGCGTGCCCAGTGTCTGTCTGCGTTGGCGACCGTGGGCGAGCGTTTCCTGCCTACGGGGACCTATGGCGCGACGCAAGGCCCGCGCCTAGAGACCCCCGCTGAGGTCGAACGCATGGCGCGCGATGGCGTGGATATGGTGGGCATGACGGGGATGCCGGAGGCCTATCTCGCCCATGAACTCGGCCTGTGTTACGCCACGATCGCCGCCAGCGTGAACTGGGCGGCCGGGCGCAATGGCCAAGACGCGATCAGCATGGACGCGATTACGACGGTGCAAACCGATCTCGTAGCGCGGTTGCCTACGGTCTTAGCCGAGATCATCCGCCAAGTGGCGTAGAAGGCGCTAGCCTTGGAGCGCGGGTTTCCAGCCCGCTGGCGGGCAAGAGGCTCGCGTTCCACCCTAAATCATAAAGGGCAGTGCTAGAGGGCGATCTGTAACTCATCTAGCAAGGCGCGTTCGAGGGCGAGACGCGCCTCGGCGTTATCGAGCGTGGGGCCTTCGACGACAAAGACATCTTCAGCCCGCCCGCCTAGGGTGTGGATGCGTGCGCTACGGACATTGGCATCGTGGGCGGCGAGTGTGCGTGCGATGCGGTAGAGCAGACCGGGCCGATCGCCTGCGCTGAGGTTTAAGACGAAATCACGACGCCCTTCGCTACGCGTCAACGAGACCTGCGGGGCAAGCGGGAAGGCGCGTAGTTGTCGCGTCAGACGACCATTGATCGGGGTGGGGTCAGCACCTTGGTTTAAGGTCTGCGTCAATTCGTATTCGATATAGTGGAGCGCGGCACGATAGTCGGTCTGCGCAGGGTCATGGTCGGCGCTGTCCATGACCAGAAAACTGTCGAGGGCGTGACCGTCACGGGTGGTGTGGATACGCGCCTCTAAGACAGAATAGCCCATGGCGGCAAAGAAGCCGCAGATGCGCGCAAAAAGACCGGGGCGATCGGGCGTGTACACCAGACAGTCCGCCCCCGCCCCGATGGGCGAGAGACGGGTACGCACGAGGGTCTCGGGTGCGGTTTTTTTATGCAAGGCGGGGAGCAGCGCGCGCGTTTGCCACGCGATGGCGGCGGCATCAAAGCGTAAGAACCAGACCTCGTCGAGACGGTTCCATAGCAATCGTTCGGCCCCCTCTGGCCAGCCATAGAGGCGGAGTGTGGCGCGCGCCTCGGCCTGTTTGTCGGTGCGGAGGGCATGCCCTTCTAGATGCGCACGGGTGGCGTGGTAGAGCGTTTTCAGCAGGTTGTCTTTCCACGCACTCCACAAGGCCGGATTGGTAGCGCGGATGTCGGCGACGGTGATGAGATAAAGCGCGTTGAGGTGTGAGACATCGCCGCAACGGGCTGCAAAGGCGGCAATCACCTCGGGGTCAGAAAGGTCGCTCTTTTGCGCGGTATTGGACAGGGCGAGGTGTTCACGCACCAGCCAAGTCAGCAATTGCGTGGCGGCGGCGGGGAGGCGTTGTTCACGGCAGAAACGGCGCACGACGACCGCGCCGAGGGTGGAGTGATCGCCACCGCGCCCCTTGGCGATATCGTGAAAGAGCGCGGCGAGGTAGAGACAGCCCGGCTCGGCCATGTCCTGCATGAGGTTCGATGCGAGCGGGAACTCGTGCGCAAACTCGGGCAGGGCAAAGCGGCGCAGGTTGCGCAGCAGCATCAGACTATGTTCATCGACCGGATGGATATGATAGAGGTCGTGCTGCATCTGGCCGGTAATGCGGGCGAAACTGGGGATATAACGGTTGAGCAGGCCTAAGCGATGCAACAGGCGCACGGCCAAGGTCACGCCACGCGGTTCGTTCAAGATGGCGAGAAATTGCGCCTGACGGGCCGGGTCGCGGCGGAAGGCGGCATCGATACGCGGCGCGGCGTGGCTGAGGAGACGCAAGGCGCGGGGTGTAAAGCCGCCACATTCGGGGTGGTTTTGCAGGGCTTGGAAACTGCCCAAGAGGGCGGCGGGGTCGGTGGCAAAGGCCGTGGCATCGGCGATATCGAACAAATGCGCGAACAGGTGCGTCGGCGTTTGTCCGCTGATGCGCGCCTCCATCTCGCCCAAGAGGATCTCGTTGGCCAAGGAGATGGCGCGGGCGCTCCGGTAAAAACCCTGCATCAGCCGTTCGGAGGCGCGGCGGGTCGGGGTGGCCGTGAACCCCATCTCCGCCGCGATGCGTTCTTGAAACTCAAACAACAGCCGTTCCTCGCGCCGCCGCGCGGCAAGGTGCAGACGGATGCGCAGATGCGAGAGAAACTGGCGCTGGCGCCGGAGCGCGCGGGCCTCGTCGGGGGCCAAAAGCCATGTGGGCTGTGCGGTAGGGCGGGCTTTAGTCCGCCGCCCGCCCTCATCAAGCGCAATGCCACACGCCCGCGCCACCCATCCCAGCATGTGCAGATCGCGTAGTCCCCCGGGACTCTCTTTGAGATTGGGTTCCAACGACAAGGCACGGTCCGAAAAACGCCCGTGGCGCTGCGCTTGTTCGCGCTGTTTTCCCTGCAAAAAGGCGTGTGGGTCAAGGTGCGCGTGGAGCGCGTGGGCCAGTTGACGGGTCAACGCCGCATCGCCGCACAGGTGTCGTGCCTCCAATAGATTGGTCTGGATGGTGAGGTCATTCGTCGCCTCGCTGAGGCATTCGTGCAGACGCCGCACGCTATGGCCGACCGGCAGGCCGCAATCCCAAAAGACCCCGATCAGCGGCTCAAAGCGTGCCAGATCCGCCTCGGGTAGGTCGTCTTTGATGAGGATAAGGAGATCGACATCCGACTGTGGAAACTGCTCGCTACGGCCATAACCCCCGACCGCCACGAGGGCAGCCGTCGGTGGGAGGTCGAATGCCGCCCAGACCTCGTGCAGCAATGCATCGACCGCCGTCGTCAAGGCCGCCAGCAAGGGCGCGACGCGGGGGCGTGCCAGATAGGCGTCAATGGCGGTCGCGCGCTGTTGCTGATACTGCTCGCGCCAGAGGGCAATTTGCTTAAGGTCAGGTAGCGTCATTGTGGCAAGGGGTCGCACGGGGTAACACATGCTTTAACCAGCGTGCTCCGTGTGTGCATGAGGGGGATTACCCTTCCTTAATCGATCTGGCTGCGGCAGCCAACGATTCAGCATTGCATCCAGCTCCGCCATCCGCAGGGGTTTAGATAAAAAATCATCCATACCATGATCCAGACAGCGCTGCGACTCGCTGCCCATCGCATTAGCGGTCACTGCAATAACAGGCAGGCGGATACCGGTTAATTCCTCGCGACGAATGGCTGTTGCCAGCTCAAATCCATCCATATTTGGCATGTGACAATCCGTCAGCAGCAACGCATAATCTCCCGTGCGCCACATCTTCAACGCTTCGATGCCATCTACGGCAACTTCCGAAGCGTAACCCAACAGGCGCAATTGTTCCTGCATCAATTCGCGGTTAATTTCATTATCTTCCGCCAGCAAAATCAGTTGATTATTTTGCCTTGCCGCCTCAGTAGTTGGCACTTGTGGCTCAAGGTTTTCGCTCACATCCGTGGCGAGATGGTCAGCAATATCCACCTCGCGTCCACAGGCAAGCGCAACGCCGTGTAGCAAATCGTGATAAAGCAAGGGCTGCTCTTGCACTTGAATTTCGTGACTCGAGCGGCTTGCGTCATCGCGCCGGACCAAATGTACCACGCCCACACCTGCCGCAAAACCCAACTCTCCGGCACTCACTTTTACTGACGCATCCAATACAACGACCTGCAATCCCGATTTATTCTGCTGCACAGACTGATGCGCCGCCGCTAAATCCGCCAACACACTGACCGTTGCACCGGCCGCTACACAATAGGCATTCACCGCCTTTGAGAGCAGCTCATTTTGGGACACAAACAGTACTTGAATCCCATTCAGATTAGAATCGTTCGCTGCCGCCACCATCGGTGTCGCCAGATGAAGCGGTATTAACACCGTGAATTCAGAGCCCTCGTCCAGCGCGCTGACAACCGAGATTTCACCGCCCATCAATTTGACCAAGCGCTGACTAATACTCAGACCTAATCCGGTGCCACCAAATTTACGTGCTGTCGCTTCATCGGCCTGAGCAAAAGGCTGAAACAATTTAGCTAATGTCTCCTGCCCAATGCCAATGCCGTTGTCGCTTACGCGCAAACTCACGCCAGACTGTTCACCCACCAGCAAACAAGGCTCAACCTCCAGCATCACCCGCCCCGCACTGCCGCTGGTAAAGGAACATCTGCATAACCCCCGCCCAAACTGGCGCTGGCTAATACATTGAATTTAATGCGAGACTTTTCATGGCAAACGCCTAAAAACCACGTATTTCGCATGTTTTTGCCTTGTTTTCGGGCAATTTCCTGATTTT
>QYQG01000031.1 GCA_007280375.1 Betaproteobacteria bacterium | reverse complement strand
GTTTAGGCCCTTACCGGAAACAACCCCGTGAAACGATTTTTAGTCTTTATCGCCCCTATCGTGCTGGCGATGCCCGCCCACGCGGTCAATCTTGGTCTCGAAAATTGGGGCCGTTTTGAGTCTGATTTTGAAGAAGAGGCCGTGACTTGGCAGGAGATGCAGGCGCAACTGCCCGCCTACCCCAAGGCCGAGCACCTGGTGGCGTTTGCCATTGACGGGCGCGCGGGGTATCGCTTTGCGGTCGATACGAAATCTCTCTCGGTCGGTGCGGATGGCGTGACCCGTTATAGCGTCGTCATCGACGCGCCAGCGGGGGCGCGCACGGTCAACTTTGAGGCGCTGCGCTGCCCGACCGGCGAGCGCAAGATCTACGCCTTTGGCCGTCCGGACGGCACTTGGTCGAGGAACCGCGCCGCGCGTTGGGAGATTATCAAGGCGCGGGTCAACACCGATTATCACCGCGTGTTGTTCTACGAATACCTCTGCGCGGGTGGCGAAGGGGTCGCTAGCGTCCCCCAGATCCTTGAGCGTTTGAGGCGCGGTGGTTATCGCACTGATTAATCTGTATCGATAGATTTTGCGGCCTAATCTTGGTAGAATCCGCCCTGCTTCTGGTGCCTTCTAACGAAGGTGAAACGGGAATGCGGTGCGAGGGTTTTGACGACCTCTATGCCGCAGCTGCCCCCGCAACGGTAAGCGCTCAACGGTGTTCCAATCGCCACTGTCTTCGGATGGGAAGGTGGAACGCTTTACGCGCAAGCCCGGAGACCGGCCCGAAGCTTAGTTGCGCGGGTCACGGGGAGGTGATTTAGATGAACAGCATGCGTCTATCGCGTTTATCGCGCCGATAGACTGGATAGCCTTTTCTGACTCGCGTTTTTGAGTTGGCCTTGCGGGGACGCCGGGCCGGATGAAAAGGAAATACCATGCAACACTTTCAACGCAACACCCTCGCGATAGCGATACTCGCCGCCTGCTCTACTTTCTCCGCCAGCACGCACGCGGCCACCTTGCCCGCCGCAGAATTCACCCTCGACGAGATTGTGGTGACGGCGACACGCACCGCGCAAACGGCTGACGAAACCTTGGCCGCCGTGACGGTCATTACCCGCAAAGACATCGAACGCATGCAGGCGCAGTCGGTGCAAGAGGTTTTGGCCGGGCAAGCGGGCATTAGCATTGACAATAGCGGTGGCGCAGGCAAAGCGACTAATGTTTATTTGCGCGGCACCAATTCAGGTCATACCCTAGTCTTGATCGACGGGGTCAAGATAGGCTCAGCCACCCTCGGCGCTGTCGCGTTTCAAGATATTCCGCTCGACGCGGTTGAGCGCATCGAGATTGTGCGCGGCCCGCTGTCTAGTCTCTATGGCTCTGAGGCCATTGGCGGCGTGATCCATCTATTTACGCGCAAGGGCGGCGGTGAGACCACGCCTTCGGCCAGCGTTGGTTTGGGTAGTTATGGCACCGTCAACGCGTCGGCCGGAATCACGGGCGGCGGTACGGATAGCTGGTACAACGCACGCGTGTCGCACGCCAAGACAGATGGGTTTAACGCGCAACCTGCGGCGCAGCTAGATGCAGACGGCTATGAAAATACCGCGTTTTCTATCCGAGGTGGCCATCGCTTCAACCAAAGCACGGAAATTGATGCTCATTTTCTACGGGCGAAAGGGGACAATGAGTACGACAACGCGTGGGACGCGCTTAGCGATAAGAACACCAACACATCAGTGCAACTAGCGGCGGGAGTGCGGATGAAGCATCGCGTCAACGAGCAATGGCGTACTGAACTCTCGGCGGGCCAAAGCCGCGATGAGTCCGATGATTTTAATAATGGCATAAGCACGGGCGTTTTTAATACTCGCCGCAACACAGCTACTTGGCAGAACGACCTTGACCTAGGCGCGCGCCGGCAACTCACCTTGGGTGTGGATTACCAAGAGGACAAAGTGACAAGCAGCACCGCCTACGCTGTAAAGAGCCGCGATAACACCGGTGTCTTCACGCAGTGGATGGCCGGGGTGGGCGCACACGATTTCAAGCTATCTCTGCGCCGCGACGACAATAGCCAATTCGGTACTCACGACACAGGCAATGCGGCTTGGGGGATGGATATGGGAAATGAGTTACGCGCCCGCTTGAGTTATGGAACGGCATTCAAGGCGCCTACTTTTAACGATCTGTATTATCCAGGTTTGGGAAACCCAGCGATACGGCCAGAGAAATCGGAAAGCTATGAAATCGGACTTGCCGGCAAGACGGGCAGGGTGGCATGGACGGCTAACGCGTTTTCAACTCAGGTTGATAGTCTAATTGCATGGGCATGCACATCCCAATGCGCCAATACGTCGTATTCCGGAGCACCTTCTACTTGGCCTATTTGGACTCCCATGAATGTCGACAAGGCGCGTATGCAGGGCGTTGAAACTTCAGTGACCACGGCGTTGGCTGGGTGGGATGTGCGCAGCTCACTCACGCTACAGGACACAAAACAACTGGGTGGCACAAACGATGGAAAATCGCTGCATCGGCGTCCTGATCAGGTGATGCGCGTGGATCTTGACCGTGCCGTCGGCTCATGGAAGATCGGCAGTACCCTGCGTGCCGAAGGCAAACGCTACAATGAGCTAGCCAATACGACTAAGTTAGGCGGTTACGGTTTAATCGATCTGCGTGCAGAGACGAAATTATCCAAAGACTGGCAGTTCCAAGCCAAGTTGGAGAATCTCGCTGACAAGACCTATCAAACAGTGGCAGGCTATAACCAAGCCGGGCGGGGCCTCTATTTGACCTTGCGTTATCAACCGAAGAAGTAATGCGCCTTAACGCCTCGAAGCCTAAACTTCGGGGCATCTCTTTTTTAGGAGTGACACATGAATCCCGTTTTTAACTTCACGCCCCGGACGCAGATTTTTATGGGCCTTTTCTTGATGGCCTTGATGATGGCCACCCGGTTTCACCATTTTGGCGATGCTTTGCATCTCCCTGATGCGTCGTGGGCGATCTTTTTTGTCGCGGGTTTTTATCTTTCCCCGCTGTGGTTGCTTGCCCTGCTGGCGGAAGCCGTTGCGGTGGACGCGGTCGCTATTGGTTGGTTAGGCGTTTCTGACTATTGTGTGACGCAGGCTTACGCGATCTTGCAATTGGCGCATGGCGCACTTTGGCTGGGCGGGCGTGGTTTGCGTCGTTATGCCATGCCGGATTGGCGTGGTGCTGCGGCACTCGTGGGCTTTGGCGTGGCCGCGTGGTTTGTCGCCTTTGCCGTGTCAAACGGTTCGTTCTATTGGTTGGGTGGGCGCCTCCCTGAGCCAAATTGGACGGAGTTTATGCAAACTTGGGCAGATTACTCGCTTAAGTTTTTGGGTACGATGAGCGTCTATCTCTCTGCGGCGGCGGTTGTGCAATGGCTGGCGCATCGCTGGGTGAGTGGCGCGTCTACAACGCATGCCGCGTGACGCGATGACCGAAAAAACTGAACGCCACGCCGCGCGGATGGCGAAGAAGAAGGCGGTTATCGACGCCCATATTGCCGAGGCCGATCAAGAGAAAGGACTCTTGCTGGTGCTTACCGGCAATGGCAAGGGAAAGTCGTCTTCGGCCTTTGGGATGGTGGCGCGCGCCATCGGCCACGGTATGAAGGTGGGCGTGGCGCAGTTCATCAAGGGCCGTTCGGATACCGGCGAGGAGGCCTTTTTGGGTCGCCAAGCCGGCGTTGAATGGCGGGTTTTGGGCGAAGGTTTTACTTGGGAGACGCAAAACTTGGAGCGCGACATCGCGACGGCTAAGCAAGGCTGGGCTATCGCGCAAACGATGCTGGCCGATCCGACGCTTCAACTCGTCGTCTTGGACGAGCTGACCTACCTGCTTAAATACGGCTGGCTCGATACGGCGACGGTGTTGCAAGACATCGCCGCTAGGCCGCCTATGCAGCATGTCGTCGTCACCGGCCGTGCCGCGCCGCAAGCGCTGTTGGATGCTGCCGATACGGTGAGCGAGATCATGGATGTGAAACACGCCTATCGCGCCGGGGTGAAGGCGCAACGGGGCGTGGACTTGTGACGCAATGCCTGCGCCTAAATAATCGAGGTAATCTATGTTGTCTTTGAGTGCGATTCACCAAGGTCCACAGCGGATCATTTGTCTCACGGAAGAGACCACAGAAACGCTTTATTTGTTGGGCGAGCAAGACCGTATTGTGGGGATCTCTGGATTCACCGTACGCCCGCCACAGGCGCGTAAAGAGAAACCTAAGGTGTCGGCCTTCACTAGCGCGAAGATAGAGAAGATCTTGGAACTGGAACCCGATCTTGTCCTAGGGTTTTCAGATCTGCAAGCGGATATCATGGCACAACTCGTCCGCGCCCATGTACCGGTTTATGTGTTCAATCAGCGTAGGGTGGCGGGTATTTTTGAGATGATCCGCACCGTGGGGTGTTTGGTGAATGCCACGGAAAAAACTCAAGAACTGCTGACTCGATTGCACGCTCATCTGGAGGGCGTTGCGGCGGCGGCCAAGAAACTTCCGCGCAAGCCACGGGTCTATTTTGAGGAGTGGGATGACCCTATGATCTCCGGTTTGGGGTGGGTGTCTGAATTGATTGAGATCGCTGGGGGAGAGGATTGTTTCCCTGAGTTGTCTCACCATAAGGGGGCTAAAGGGCGCATCATCGCGGACCCTAGCGAGGTGGTTCGACGCGCCCCGGACATTATTATTGGCTCGTGGTGTGGCAAGAAGTTCAAATCAGAGGCGGTCAAGGCGCGTGCGGGATGGGCGGCTATCCCTGCCGTCAGGGATGACCAACTCTACGAGATTAAATCGTGCGATATCTTGCAACCAGGGCCTGCCGCACTTACGGACGGCGTGGATAAATTGCACCATATCATCGTGCAATGGAATCGAGCCTTTGCATGACGCATCGTTGCCCGGCCCTGTTGGTTTCTGCGCCGGCCTCGGGTCAGGGCAAGACCAGCATTACGGCGGCCTTGGCGCGTAAACATCGCGATCTGGGACGACGGGTGCGGGTGTTTAAGACGGGGCCGGATTTTCTCGACCCGATGATCTTGGCGCAGGCCAGCGGCCATCCGGTGTATCAGCTTGATCTCTTTATGGCGGGCGAGGCGGAGTGTCGTCAGCGTCTGTATGCGGCGGCGGGGGAGGCCGATCTCATCCTTATCGAGGGCGTGATG
>QYQG01000050.1 GCA_007280375.1 Betaproteobacteria bacterium | reverse complement strand
TCTTAGCCTCTTGCACGGCGGCCTCGACAGCGGCGCTGCTGTGACCATCGACATTACGCACCACATGCCAGCCATAGGCCTCAAAACGACCGCAGACATCCTCGGTGAACCAGCCGTCCGTGTGACCGTCGATGGAGATGCCATTGTCATCCCAACACGCGATCAGCTTGCCCAAGCCCCAAGTCGCAGCCAAGGCGCAGGCCTCGTGCGAGATGCCTTCCATCATGCAACCATCGCCCATGAACACATAGGTGTGGTGATTGACGATCTCATGGCCGGGTTTATTAAACTCGGCGGCCAACAACTTCTCGGCCAGTGCCATGCCGACGGCATTGGTGATGCCTTGACCGAGCGGACCGGTGGTGGTCTCAATGCCGGGGGTGTAACCCAGCTCCGGATGGCCCGGGGTGCGGGAATGCAACTGACGGAAATTCTTGATGTCCTCGATGGAGAGATCGTAGCCGGTGAGATGCAGCAAGGAATAGATCAACATGGAACCGTGGCCGTTGGACAGCACAAAACGGTCGCGATCGGCCCATTTAGGATTGGTGGGGTTATGACGCAGATGATGGTTCCACACCACCTCGGCGATCTCTGCCATACCCATAGGAGCGCCCGGATGTCCGGATTTAGCCTTCTCTACGGCGTCCATAGAAAGGGCGCGAATCGCATTCGCGAGGTCAGTGCGTGTTGCCATGTTGTTGATCCCTATTGAAAAATAAAATGACACCCCGTCTAAGGGGGGCCTAAGACGGACAAGTTCGCCTGATTATCTACGACCTTGGGGCATTCAAGCAAGGCATATCCGCCGCCATGCTCACGGTATAAATAAAAAAACATATATAATTTTCATGTTGTTAGGCGAATATTAGGCCCATTAGTGTGGCCTCTTAAAATCTTTTTATCCCCGCCCGCCTCGTCCTTATTGTGTCAGCCAAAGACGCCATTGCGCCTGCACGACAGGGTCAAGACTCGCCACGACCGAGCGCGTCCACGGTTCGTCCTCCCAATACACGGCGCCATCCAGCGTCTCGGCTTGGCCGCCCGCCTCGGTCAAGATCAACCAACCGGCAGCGTAGTCCCACAGCTTTTGCCCACCGTGCAGATAGAGATGGAGGCGACCGGCGGCGAGATAACACCAATCCAGCGTACTCGCCCCCAGATTGCGTTGCGAGGCATAGGGCGGGGTAGCGACCAAACGCACCGCCAAGGCCGACGGCAGGCGCTTAAAGTCTATCCCCGCCATACAGCGGTTCAGATCGATCGGCGCGGGACGCAACGGCAAGGCGACGCCATTCAACGAGGCCCCGCCACCCGCCGAGGCCGCAAACAACTCATCCGCCACCGGGTCATAAACCACGCCCAAGAGCGGACGACCGGCCCGAATAAAGGCCACCGAGATGGCGAAATAGGGCAGGCCCGTTACAAAGTTACTCGTCCCGTCGATCGGGTCTACACACCACAATCCGCCGTCCTTAGCCGCCGCCCACGCCGCCCGTTGCTCAACCTCGGTTTGTTCTTCCGCCAAGACCGGCGCGGGGATAATGGCCTGCAACCGAGCGATCAAGGCCTCTTGCGCCGCCAGATCCGCCTCGGTAAAGGCACTGCCATCGGCCTTGCGCGTATGTGCCACCTTCAAATAGCGCGGCATCACCTCAAGGCGCCCCACGCTGCGCACAGCGTCACTCACGGCGGCCAAGAGGTCTTGCATGGTCAGCCCGCCTCGCCTTTCCACTTGATCGAACAGCCCATGCTGGAGACCTGCTCCGCCGGGCCGCGTCCGGTGCGTGCCACCTCGGACATCGCTTCAAACAGATCGCGGCGCGCATCGGGCACGGCTTCCTTACGCGAGGCATCCAGACGACCGCGATACTGCAATTGCAGGTCGGCGTTAAAGCCAAAGAAATCCGGCGTACACACCGCGCCATAGGTCTTAGCCACCGCCTGGGTCTCGTCCCACACATACGGAAACGGGTAGTTGAACTGCGCCGCAACCGTCTTCATATGCTCGAAGTCGTCTTCGGGATATTCCGCCAGGTCGTTAGACATGATCGCAATCACGCCCACGCCCTCGGCCTGCAAGGCCCGCGCATCGCGCACCAAACGCTCGCGGATCGACTGCACATACGGACAATGATTACAGATAAACATCACCAATAAACCCTTAGGGCCGGCGGCATTCTTTAAGGTGTAACGCTGCCCATCGATGCCGGGCAGGTCAAACGCGGGGGCGGGCCAACCAAACGCGCAGACCGGGGTTTCCGTACGAACCATACAATACCTCTCAAAAAAGATGCCGTGGATGATAGCATCGCAACCCATGTCTACCCCACGCTTTTATGTGCCCGGGCCATGGCACACTGATCACCCCATTGAGCTTCCCGAAACAGTCGCGCGCCACGCCACGGGCGCGTTGCGGATGCGCGAAGGGGATGCCCTCACCGTCTTCGATGGCCTAGGCCGCGCCGGAACGGGCGAGTTGATGCGTGACGGCAAAAGCCTATATGCGAAAGTGAGCGCTTACGCTGAGACTAGCCGCGAATCGCCCCTAGACATCACCCTCGTGCAAGGCATCTCCAGCGGCGACCGCATGGACTACACCCTACAAAAGGCGGTCGAACTCGGCGTCCGCGCCATCGTCCCCGTGTTCATGAAACGCTCGATCGTGCGCCTCTCTGAGGAACGGCTCGCCCGCCGCCACGCGCATTGGCAAGGCATCGTCATCGCCGCCTGCGAACAATGCGGCCGCAACACGCTACCCGCCGTTGCCGCGCCCTGTTTATTTGACGCTTGGCTAAGCAATGCGCCCCCGCAACTCACGCTATTACTCGACCCCGAGGCCGCCGACAGCCTGCGCACCCTCGCCGCGCCCAGCGGCCCCGTCATCTTGCTGGCCGGCCCCGAGGGTGGTTTTGACCCCAGCGAACGCCACGCCATCACCGCCCACGGCGGCATCGGCGTGCGCCTCGGCCCGCGCGTGTTGCGTACCGAGACTGCCGCCTTAGCCGCCTTAGCCGCGATGCAAGCCTTATGGGGCGATTTCTAACAAAATTGTGCATAATGCGCCCATGAACGCCCACGCTACCGACCCCGCCGCCTTTATCGAATGGTTCCGCGCCGCCGCGCCCTATATTCACGCCTTTCGCGGCAAGACCTTCGTCATCGCCTTTGGCGGCGACACCCTCTTGCGCGACGACTTCGTTGACCTCATCCACGATGTCAACCTCCTCAACGCCATCGGCGTGCGTCTCGTCCTCGTTCACGGCGTGCGGCCACAGGTCGAAAAACGCCTACAGCAACGCGGCATCGAATCCCAGTTCACCAAAGGTCTGCGCGTCACCGATAGCGATGCGCTCGCCTGCGTCTTTGATGCCGTCGGCAGCGTCCGCATCGAGATCGAAACCCTACTCTCGCTCGGCCTGCCCAACACCCCCATGGCCGGTGCCGAGATCCGCGTCGCCTCTGGCAACTATGTCATCGCCCAACCCGCCGGCGTTGTCGGTGGCATCGACACCCAATTCACCGGCCAAGTGCGCAAGATCAACGACCACGCCATCCGCGAACGGGTCGCTGACGGCGACATCGTCCTCATCTCCCCGCTCGGCTACTCGCCCACCGGCGAGGTCTTCAACCTCACCCTCGAAGAAGTCGCCACCGCCACCGCCATCGCCATTCAAGCCGACAAACTCATCTACCTCTTAGATGGCGGCGACACCATAGACGGCAAGGGCGAACGCATCGACCAACTCACCGCCGCCGAGGCGCAAAAGATCACCCGCAGCCTGCCCGACGGCGACATGAAACTCTATCTACCGCACGCCGCCCGCGCCAGCAAAGGCGGTGTGCCGCGCGTCCACCTCATCTGCGCCAACATCGAAGGCGCGCTGCTGATGGAGCTCTTCACTCACGGCGGCGTCGGCACCATGGTCACCAAAGAATCCGTCGACAGCGTGCGCCCCGCCACGATCGACGATGTCGGCGGCATCCTCCAGCTCATCGAACCGCTCGAGGCCGACGGCACCCTCGTGCGCCGCTCACGCGAACGGCTCGAACAAGAGATCGAACAATTCATCGTCAACGAATACGACGGCCGCCTCGTCGGCTGCGTCGCCCTCTATCCCTTTGCCGATGAGACCTCCGGCGAGATGGCCTGCCTCGCCGTCGATCCCGAGTACCGCGACGGTGGCCGTGGCGAAGCCCTGCTTGATGCCGCGCTCAAACAAGCCAAAAAAGACGGTCTAAAACAACTCTTCGTCCTCACCACGCGCACCACCCACTGGTTCATCGAGCGCGGCTTCAACCTCGCCACCCCCGACGACCTCCCCGCCGCCCGCAAAGAGATGTACAACTGGCAGAGGCGGTCAAAAGTGCTGGCGCGGGCGCTATAACCCCACAACGCTCTGTTTAGCCAATACCCGTCAACCCGTTGGTGTCTCGGGCTCGGGAAGGTCAAACGCCTCCCGATACGCGCGCTCAAGGGCCGCGATCTCGTGATCGTTTCATTCGCTAAACTCATCGCGTCTACGCTTCGCCAACACCCCCTTGTTTTTGCGCACTCCGTCGGAGCGCGGCCCAAAGCAAAACGCGCCCAACAAAAATCATAATGCATCAGCATGACCAGAAAAGATGCGTTTTTCACGCAACCACCGACCTTAGACTTTCGCATCGACCCACGCCCAACAAGTTTCTCCGCGCCAGCCTGTATAATGCCCCTTTTCGGCGTGCGCTCGCACGTCTCACCCGGTCTTGAATCATGCTCATCGCGTCTAATGTCACCATGCAGTTTGGGGTTAAGCCCCTGTTTGAAAATGTCAGCGTCAAGTTTGGCAACGGCAATCGTTACGGCCTGATCGGGGCGAACGGCTGCGGTAAATCGACCTTTATGCGGATCCTCGCCGGGCTGTTGGAGTCCTCCGCCGGCAATGTCAGCCTCGACCCGCACGAGCGCATGGCCTTTTTGCGCCAAGACCAGTTTGCCTTTGAGGATGTGCGCGTGTTGGATGTGGTGATGCAGGGCCACGCCGAGCTGTGGGCGATCATGGCGGAAAAAGATGCGATCTATATAAACCCGGAGGCGACCGAGGCGGACTATATGCACGCGGCCGATCTGGAGACGCAGTTTGGCGAGATGGGCGGCTACGATGCCGAGGCGCGTGCCGGTGAGTTGTTGTTGGGTTTGGATATCCCGATCGAGAAGCATCAAGGCGTGATGCGCGAGGTGGCGCCGGGCTGGAAGTTGCGCGTGCTGTTGGCGCAGGTCTTGTTCGCCAACCCCGATGTCTTGTTGCTCGACGAGCCGACCAATAACCTCGATATCAACACGATTCGTTGGCTGGAGGATGTGATCAACGCGCGCAACTCGACCATGATCATCATCTCGCACGATCGCCACTTTTTGAATCAAGTTTGCACCCACATGGCGGACTTGGACTACGGCACGATCAAGCTCTACCCGGGTAACTACGACGATTACATGGAGGCCGCGCAGGTGGCCCGCGATCGACAAAGTGCCGCCAACAGTCGCGCCAAAGATAAGATCGCCGGCCTGCAAAACTTCGTGCGCCGCTTCTCGGCCAATGCGTCTAAGGCGAAGCAGGCAACCAGCCGCTTGAAGTTGATCGATAAGCTGAGACCGGAGGATGTCAAGCCATCCTCGCGCCAATATCCGTGGATCCGTTTTGACTATGACGAGCGCGATAAATTGCACCGTCAGGCGTGCGAGATTGGCTTTGAGGCGGGCGCGTTGCGCTTTGGCTATGATGCTGCCAAGCCGATTATCCAAGACTTTAATATGCACATCGCGGCGGGCGATCGCGTCGCGATCATCGGCGAAAACGGCGTCGGC
>QYQG01000097.1 GCA_007280375.1 Betaproteobacteria bacterium | reverse complement strand
GTGTCTGCCTGGGTGGGCATCGGCGGCGGGACGCTGTCGGTGCCGTTCCAACTCTGGTGCAATGTGCGCCTGCACGAAGCCATCGGCACCTCGGCGGCGATCGGCCTGCCCATCGCGATCGCGGGTACGCTGGGCTACGCGCTGTCTGGATGGGGTGCGCCGGGTTTGCCGGCGTACAGCGTTGGTTTTGTCTATTTGCCGGCCTTGGCCGGGATTGCCGCAGCGAGTTGGCTGACCGCCCCCTTGGGCGCTCGTCTCGCGCATCGTCTGCCGGTTAGAAAACTCAAACGGATCTTCGCTGTGCTGCTTTATGCCTTAGGCCTGCGGATGGCGTGGGGGTTGTTTTAATGGCTGCACTACAGGATGCGCTACAGCAGGTAAATCATCGTATAGAACGGGCCTACGCCGAGAGTGGGCGCTCACCTTCAGAGATCTCGTTGATCGCCGTCAGCAAGGCGCAAACGGTGGATAGCCTGCGCGCCCTCGCCGCCGCCGGTCAGCGCGCCTTTGGCGAGAGCTATCTGCAAGAGGCCTTGCCTAAGATGGCCGCGTTGGCGGATCTCGCCTTGGAGTGGCTCTTCATCGGCCCGATCCAGAGCAATAAGACGCGTCCGATTGCGGAGCAGTTTGCCTGGGTACACAGCGTCGATCGCTTGAAGATTGCCGAACGCTTGTCGGCGCAACGGCCTATCCATTTGTCGCCGTTGAATGTGTGCATTGAGGTCAACATCAGCGGCGAGGCGAGCAAGGGCGGCGTTGCGCCCGCCGACCTTACCGCGCTGGCGCAGGCGGTGGCGCAGTTGCCGCGCTTACGCTTGCGAGGGCTGATGGCGATCCCCGCTGCCAGCACAAACCGCGTCGAACAACGCGCAGCCTTTCACCAAGTGAGCGAACTTCTGCGACAATTACGCACCTTAGGCCTGCCCTTGGACACCGTGTCGATGGGCATGAGCGATGACCTAGAGGCCGCGATTGCCGAGGGCGCGACGCATCTGCGGATTGGCGCGGCCTTATTTGGAGCACGACGATGAAGATAGGTTTTTTGGGCGGCGGCAATATGGCGGCGGCGATGATCGGTGGCCTTTACCGTGACCACGCGATTGTGGTGGTCGAGCCGGACGCGGCCAAAGGTGCGGCGTTGGTCGAACGCTATGGCATCACACGCGAGGTCGCGCCGGTGCTACTGTTGACCTGCGAGGTCATCGTATTGGCGGTTAAGCCACAGCAACTACGCGCCGCGCTCAGTGGCTGGTCTGTTTTATCGCCGGGGCAACTGGTCATCTCCGTCGCCGCCGGGGTGCGTGCTGGGGACATCAGCCGTTGGTTGTCGGGGCATACGGCCGTCGTGCGCGCCATGCCCAATACGCCGGCCTTGGTCGGCGCAGGGATGACGGGTCTATACGCCTTAGCAAGCGTCACCGCGCCACAACGCGCCGCCGCCGACGCGGTATTAGCCACCGTCGGGCAGGTCGTTTGGGTTGAAACCGAGGCCGAGATCGACGCCGTCACCGCGATCTCGGGCAGTGGCCCGGCCTATGTGTTTTTGTGCATCGAGGCGTTGGAGGCTGCCGCCCGTGACCTCGGTCTGGCGGTGGACACCGCTCGGCAATTAGCGTTGCAGACCTTTTTCGGGGCGGCCACTTTGGCGGTAAAAGACGGCTCAGACCCGGCCGATCTACGCGCCCGCGTGACCTCGAAGGGCGGCACCACCGAACGCGGTGTCGCCGCCCTTGAGGCCGCCGGGATACGCGCCGCCTTTGTGCAGGCCGCCCGTGATGCCAACGCCCGCGCCGCCGAGATGGGCGACCTGTTTGGCAAGGACGCATGATGTTTGTTGAATCGCTACAATTTCTCGTGCGCACCCTGCTCGGCCTGCTGGCGACGGCCTTTTGGCTGCGCTTTTATCTGCAATGGTCGCGCGTGCCGTTTCATCACCCCTTTGCGCAATTCATCGTGCGGGTCACTAATTTTGCGGTAAAACCCTTGCGCCGCGTCGTGCCCGGCCTCTTTGGCATGGATTGGAGCAGCCTGTTACCATTTTTGCTGTTGGAATTCGTCAGCGTAAGCCTGATCGCCTTGCTCGACGGCTATCCGTTGGCCGTGGCCACGAGCGACGCGTGGCTGGGTCTGTTGTTGCTGGGCCTGTCCAGCGCCTTGGGTCTAATCCTACAGACCTTTGTGGTCTTGATCATCGTGCAAGCCGTGTTGAGTTGGGTCTCCTCCGTTTCGCCCGCCTCGGCCCTGTTTCACGCCTTGACCGCGCCCATCCTGAACCCCTTGCGGCGCATCGTCCCCAACATCGCGGGCGTAGACCTTTCCCCCCTTGTCGCCTTCATCTTGATTCAATTGGTGATGATGATGCCGGTCACCCTGCTAGAGCGCAGCGCCCGCGCACTGATGTGATGGCCTTGCCGGCGCGGCCAGCCGTGCTGGAAAAAATGACCGTGTCCTGCGACACGATCAGGGCGAACGGTAATATCCCAGAAACAGCCGTGTGTGCCCTGTAGGAGCGGGCTTGCCCGCGAACAGCGCGCTATTCGCCAGCAAGCTGGCTCCTACGCCACCGCACCGATCAGCGTTCAACGGCGGTTTCTAGGTTTATAGCCGTGTCCTACAGCAAGATGATGTCGTATTGTTCTTGCGTAAACACGGTTTCGACCTGCAAGGCCACGCGCTTGCCGATAAAGTCTGACAGTTGCGCTAGGCTCTGCGCCTCTTCGTCGAGGAATAGATCGATCACATGCTGTTCCGCGAGGATGCGGAACTCACGCGTGTCAAATTGACGCGACTCACGCAACACGGCACGCAGTATCTCATAGCACACCGTCTGCGCGGTCTTGATCTGACCGCGTCCCTGACAGGTCGGGCAGGTCTCGCAGAGTTGCCGTGAGAGGCTTTCGCGGGTGCGTTTGCGGGTGATCTCGACCAGCCCTAGCGTGGAGAATCCGCTCATCGTGGTGCGGGTGCGGTCGCGCCCTAGCATCCGCCCTAGTTCGGTCAACACGGCCTCGCGATGCATCGCGTTGTCCATGTCGATGAAGTCGATGATGATGATGCCGCCGAGGTTGCGTAGGCGCATCTGCCGCGCCGCCGCTTGCGCCGCCTCGAGGTTGGTCTTGAAGATGGTTTCGTCGAAGTTCTTGGCCCCGACAAAGGCGCCGGTGTTGACATCGATCGTGGTCAAGGCCTCGGTTTGGTCGATGATGAGGTAGCCGCCGGACTTGAGATCGACACGCCGCGAGAGGGCCTTTTCGATCTCTTCTTCGATGCCGTAGAGTTCAAACAAGGGCCGGTCAGCGCTGTAGTGCGAGAGGCGGTCGTGCAGCGGGGCGGTAAAGTCCTCGGAGAAGGCGCGCATGCGTTGAAAGGTCTCGCGTGAATCGACCAAGATTTGCGTGGTGGCCTCGCCTGCGATGTCGCGCAGGGCGCGGTGCGCGAGGTCGAGTTCTTGAAAGATCAGCGTCGGTCCTTCGCTGGTCGCGGCGCGATGGTTGATCGCGTCCCAGAGGGTATGCAGATACTCGATGTCGGCGGACAACTCGTAATCATTGGCATCGGCGGCCTGGGTGCGGATGATGAAACCGCGTCCCGTGTCCGGCGGGATCAGGGCATCTAAGCGGGCGCGTAGGCTATCGCGTTCGCTGACATTGCCTATCTTCTGTGACACCCCGATCTTGGTCTCTTGTGGCAGAAACACTAGGCAACGGCCAGCCAGACTGATCTGGGTTGAGAGCCGCGCACCTTTAGTGCCGATCGGGTCTTTGATGACCTGCACCAAGATGCTTTGGCCCTCGTGTAGGATCTGCTCGATGGGGCGCGGACACTCTTCGCAGCGCGCCTCTAGGATGTCGCCGACATGCAGGAAGGCGGTGCGCTCCAGACCGATGTCCAGAAACGCCGACTGCATCCCCGGCAACACGCGCATGACCTTGCCAAGATAGCAATTGCCCGCGATGCCGCGTCCGCCGGAGCGTTCGATATGGAGTTCTTGCACCGCACCAAGGTGCACCACCGCCACGCGCGTCTCTTGCGGCGTGATGTTGATCAGGATTTCTTCACTCATGATGCGCGTAGTCCAAACGATTTTAATAGGTTTGCAGTGTCGCACAACGGCAGGCCCATGACAGCGGAAATAACAACACTTGATGGGCTGGCTTATTCGCGGTGATAGGGATGGCCTGCGTGTAGGCTGGCGACGCGATAGAGTTGCTCCATCAGCATGACTCGCGCTAGGGCGTGCGGCAGGGTGAGCTTGGAGAGCGCGAGTTTTAGCTCGGCGCGGTGTAAGACCTCGGGGCCGTGGCCATCTGCGCCACCGATCAAAAGGAGCGTGTCGCGCCCCTCGCGCTGCCATTCGGTGATGTGGTCGGCCAATTGCCGCGTGGTCGGCGTGATGCCATGTTCATCGAGCGCCACCACGCGCGCATCGGGAGGGCAGCGTTCCAGTAGCCGTGCCCCTTCGGCGGCCTTGATGCGCTCGACCGGCTGGCCTAGGCGTTTTTCGGGGCGCAATTCAATGAGATCAAAACGCCATTCACGCGGCAGGCGTTTTTGATAGTCGGCGACCGCGCTGTTGGCCCAATTGGGGAGCTTGTCGCCTAGTGTCAAAACGGTGAGTTTCATGGGGGCGCATTCTACGCGAATAAAAAAAGGCCACCCGAAGGTGGCCTTTAGTGTGACGCTAAAACAGCGTTTACAGGTTATACGCCCGCTCGCCGTGGCTGGCAGTGTCCAGACCTTCACGCTCGTCTTCTTCGCTGACGCGCAGGCCGATGACGAGGTCGATCAGCTTGAACAAGATAAAGCTGACCACGCCCGACCAAACGACGGCGACGCCGACGGCCCAGAGTTGGCTGGTGAGCTGCGCGCTCAGGCTGTAGGCTGCGACGGTGTTGGTGGCGTAGTCAAACACGCCCGTACCGCCTAAGGCCGGGTTGACCAGGATGCCGGTGCCGATCGCGCCCAAGATGCCGCCGATGCCGTGGATACCGAAGACATCGAGGGAGTCGTCGTAGCCCAGCGCCTTCTTCAGGCCGGACAC
>QYQG01000093.1 GCA_007280375.1 Betaproteobacteria bacterium | reverse complement strand
TGCTACGCCTGTCTATTCCCCGAAGGCGGCGCGGATGACGCGCAGCGTTGCGCCGAGTTCGGCGTATTTGCCCCCTTGGTCGGTATCATCGGCAGCGTCCAAGCGGCCGAGGCCTTGAAGGTCTTGATGGGGATAGGCCAGCCGCTTGCCGGTCGGCTCGTCCTCTATAACGCCCTCGCGGCCGAGTGGCGCGAGCTGCGCATCAAACGCGATCCGCGTTGTTCCGTATGCGGAACCACTTAGATGGAAATGTGACAGGGTGTGAGCGGGAGCGTTAAGGTAAAGGTCGAGCCCTCACCGAGACGGCTTTCTAAGGTGATGTGCCCGCCCATCAGCGTGGCGAGACGCTCTGAGAGGGTCAAGCTCAATCCTGTGCCATCATAACGACGCGACAGGGTGCTATCGACTTGGGTGAAGGCAGAGAAGATCCTAATTTGGTCCTCTGCAGCAATGCCTATCCCGGTGTCTTGGACGCTAAAGTGCAGGAGCGGATCGGTGCCCGCGTCTTCGATGTCCACGCGCAAGCAGACTGAGCCGTGTTCTGTAAATTTGATGCCGTTGTCAAGCAGGTTGGTGAGTATCTTCCGTACGCGAGTGACATCGAGCCGCACGCATGGGGGCAGCTTTTCCGTGACCTCAAGGCGGAGGTCGATGTGGCGCTCTTGTGCAAGGGGGAGCGATTCGTGAGTAATGATCTCTAGGTATTCGTGCAGGGCGCAGTCTTGTGGACGGATGCTTGATCGGTCTGTCGATGAGAGGTCAAAGATGTCGTTGATCATGGCCAAGAGGCGTTGGGATGACGCCTTCACATAAGCCAAATATTTACCCTGTTTGTCCGTTAATGCGGTCCCTAAACTGAGGTCGGTGAAGCCGATGATGGCGTTCATCGGGGTGCGGAGTTCGTGGCTCATGGCGGCCAAGAACGCGTCTTTGGTTTGGTTAGCGGCCTCGGCTAAACGACGGGCTTCACGCAAGGTGTTTTCGTACTCGATGTGCTGCGTAATATCGGTCAGGGTGCCGCTCATGCGTAAGAGGTTGTCATGGTCCCACGCCCACGCGCGGCCTTGGTCGCTCACCCATTTGTAGGACCCATCTTTGCAGCGCATACGGTATTCATGCTGATAGGCGGGCGATTCTCCGCGCAGGTGTTTTTCTACAGCGGCTAGGCATGATGGAAGGTCGTCTGGGTGTACGCGCTCACTCCAGTCGGTAAATTGGTGGCCTATATCCGCGGCCTCGTAGCCTAGCATCGACGCCCATACCGGTGAAAGGAATAGCTCGTTGGTCTGGGTATCCCAATCCCAGACGCCATGTCCCGCTCCTTCTAGGGCCTTTAACCAGCGTTGCTCGTTTTTAGCGATTTGGTGTTGCGCCGCTTGCGCCTTGGCATATTGCAGGCAGGCATGGATAGAGACGGCCAGTTTATCTGCGAGGGATTGAAGGTCGTGTACACGATCAGGGGTCAATACGGCATGGCGCGATACGAGCAAGACGCCATACTCGGGTAAGGGCCATGCGTAGAAGTGATGTCCCTCCCGTGTGGCAAGGGGGCAAGGCCATGGAGTTTGGGTTAAGGCCTCGGTTAGGCCAGGCATGGCCTCGTCAAGATGGGGGGCATCGCGTGGCAGGCGATAGGTCACCGAATAGCCTTGGGCCTCTGGGTGTAAACCCTCTTGGTGTAAGACGCTGACGGAGGTGCAGTCCAAGGCGCGCAAGACGACTCCCATGGCCTCTTGCAGCATGTCGTGTAGCGTTAGGCTGTTGCCGATGGACATGAGGATTTCATGCCGGGCCATTAGCCAGTGATGTTCATCTTGAATCAACGCAGCCCCCTACGGCGGTTATAAAACGAGGCCTGTGGCCCATGAAGGATGCCCTGAGTGAGCGCAATGAGGCGAGAGTATAGTCTTCTTCTGCAAAAATGTGTCTGAGGGCGATCGCCTGTCCCGCGCAGGCGAGGCTAAATCAGGCCGCCGGCTGTATCAAGCCGCGTCCGATGATCTGCCATTGCATTTCCCAGGCGGTGAGTGGCGACTGTTTGAAGCCGCTACGGGTGAATTGTTGCCAGCGGCCTTGCACCCATGCGAGGAGGAGGTTTGCTGCTGCCGCCGCGTCCACGCTGGTGGGGAGGCTGTCTTGGCTGATGGCGATGCGTAGCGCTTGTTTTAGGCTGACCTCTAGGCGGTCGAAGAGCTGATTCATGCGCGCCGCGAGGCGGGCGTTTTCGTGGAGCAAGACCTCGCCGGTGAGGACGCGGGTCATGCCGTGATTGCGTTCGGCAAAGCCGAGCAAGATTTGTACGATGCTGCGTGCCTGAATCAGGCCGTGGCGTTCCTCGGTGCTGATCCGGGTGACGAGCGAAAACAGCGTGGTCTCGATGAATTCGATTAGGCCTTCGTACATCCGTGCCTTGCTGGCGAAGTGGCGGTAGAGCGCGGCCTCAGAGCATTGCAGACGGGCGGCCAAGGCGGCGGTGGTGATCTTCTCGGCCTCAGGCTGCTCGAGCATCTCGGCCAAGGCGTGGAGGATTTGGGTGCGGCGTTCGCCGGGGACGGACATGGGCTTACTCCGGGAGGCTGTAGGGTTGGGGCAACGCGGTCAAGGCGACGCCGTCGCGGGCGGCTAGGCGCACATCGGCGGCCTTCCAGGCATCGAGGCGCACCACGGCGAGGTAGTCGTAGCCGCCGCTGGCCGCTGCGGCGACATTGACGATCTGGCCACAGTCTTGACCGAGGACAGCGGCGCTAAAGAGGTGGGTGCCGGGCGCGACCTCGGCCGCGCTATGCGCCAAGAACATGCGCCGTTTGACCTTGCCCAGCCATTGGGTGCGGGCGACAACCTCTTGGCCGGGGTAGCAGCCCTTGGTAAAGCTGACCCCGTGCAGGAGCTCCATATTGACCATCTGCGGGGTAAAGGCCTCGACGGTGGCGGGCGTGATCGTAGGGATGCCGGCGCTAACCAGCGCAGCGTCCCAGGCGGCGTGGCCGATGGGCGTGGCCTCCGCGCGTAAGGCCTGCCACAGTGCGGGCGCGGCATCAGGGCGCACGAGCAGATCAAAGCGGTCGTCGGCGAGGCCGATCGCTAGGCCATCGGCATGCTGCAAGACGGCCAAGCCTGCGGCCGGGGCGGCGCCCCAGAGGCGGGTGAGCACGGCGCGCGCGCCTGCGCCGGCAAGGCCTAGGCGCACCCATTCGGCATCGGCGTCGCGCGCGCGGGTTTTGCTCCGCATAATGAACATAGAGAGGCGTTTTTGCAGTATCTCGCGCAGGCTGGCGGGGAGGAGCACGAGGGTGTCGGCCTCCCGGCGCAGGACAAGAAAGTTGGCGTATAGCCGTCCTTTCGCGTTGCAATAGCCGGCGAACACGGCCTGATCTAGGCCTTGGTCGCGCAGGTCGTTGGTGATCTGGCCTTGCAAGAAGGTCAGCGTCTCCTCGCCGCTAAAGGCGATGAGGCCAAAATGGGAGAGGTCGGCGAGGAGGGGGCCCGCCGTTGCTGACGGCGGAAAGCTCACCGCGCCAGCGGCGTCTATCTGTGCGCCTTGGGTATCAAGGAAGGTGTGCCATGCGGGGGTCATCGTGTCTTACCAAGCGAGTGTCGAATGACCCGAAAAGTAACCGCTAGTGGCGTAAATGGCAAGGCCTAAGTGAGTGGCCACTCTACGCGCAGGGTATTGATGCGGCGGCTGTCGGCGCTGAGGATGTGGACGCGCAGGGTGTCGATGACGATCTGTTCACCGCGCTTGGGCAGACGGCCAAAGGCCTGCGTGACGAGGCCGCCAATGGTGTCGAATTCGCTGTCGTCTAGGTGGGTGCCCAAGGCGGTATTCAGGTCGGCGATCTCGGTCTGCGCCTTGACGCGCCAGATGCCGTCTTGCTCACGGAGGATGTTGTCGGCCTCTTCGTCGTAGTCGTACTCGTCTTCGATATCGCCGACGATCTGTTCCAACACATCTTCGATGGTGACAAGACCGGCAACACCGCCATATTCATCGACCACGATGGCGATGTGATTATGCGAGGCGCGGAATTCACGCAGCAAGACATTGAGTCGCTTTGATTCGGGGACGAAGATGGCGGGGCGTAGGGTGTCGCGTAGGTCGACCTCCTCGTGATTGCATAACCGGAGCAGGTCTTTGGCGAGGAGGATGCCGATCACGGTGTCGCGTTCGCCGTCGATGACCGGGAAACGCGAGTGCGCGGTCTCGATGACGAAGGGGATAATGGCCGTCGTGGGGTCGTTGATGTCGATGACATCCATCTGCGCGCGCGGGATCATGATCTCGCGCACCTGCCGTTCGGAGACCTGCATCACGCCTTCGATCATCGATAAGGCATCGGCATCCAAGAGGTTGTTGTCGTAGGCGGCGTGCAACAGGCCGAGTAATTCATCACGCGTATCCGGCTCGGGCGTGAGCCACGCCGAGATGGTCTGCAAAAAGTTTTTTCGACTACCGTCTTCCATCTTCGTAGGGATCCCTATAACCCAAGTGTTGCATGATAAAGCGTTCTACCGATTCCATGGTTACAGCATCGGTTTTGTGTTCGTGGTCGTAGCCTTGCAGGTGCAAGACGCCGTGGATGACGAGGTGTGCCCAATGCGCCTCAAGGTCTTTGCCTTGCTCGGCGGCCTCGCGCGCGACGACGGGGGCGCAGAGGCAGACATCGCCCGCAGGCGGCGCCGTGTCATAGACGAAGGTGAGGACATTGGTGGCGTAGTCCTTGCCGCGATAGTCGCGGTTGAGGGTCTGCGCCTCGGCGCTATCGGTGAGGCGCAGGGTGAGCGCCATATCCCCCCGTTGCGCGGCCTTGACCCAACGGCGCAGGTGTGCGCGGCTGGGTAATGTAAAACCCAATGCGGCGTCTTTTACCGCAAACTGGATGGCAAGATCGAGGTTGTGGATCATGTTTGAGGACACGCCGGAGAGGACTTAGGCGTGTTGTGGGCAGATCGCTGTGTCATCGGCATGGTTAGTCGCGGATGAGCATCTCGCCGCGCAGGCTGTTCGGCAAGGCCTGAGTGATGCGCACCTCGACGAATTGGCCGATCAAGCGTGCGTGGGCGGGGAAGTTGACCGAGCGGTGGTTTTCGGTGCGACCGGTCATCTCAAGGGGGTCACGCTTGGACGGGCCTTCGATCAACACGCGCTGCACTGTTCCCACCATGGCGGCACTGATCGCGGCGGCTTGCGCGTTGATGAGCGCTTGCAGGCGATAGAGGCGTTGTTTATGCACCTCGGCCGGGGTGTCGTCGTGCAGGGCGGCGGCCGGCGTACCGGGGCGCGGGCTGTACACAAAGCTGAACGAGTGGTCGAAATTCATCTCCTCGACGAGACGCATCGTGGCCTCGAAATCGGCCTCGGTCTCGCCCGGAAAACCGACGATGATGTCGGTGGAGAGCGATAGATCGGGCCGCGCGGCGCGTAATTTACGCACGATAGATTTGTATTCCAACACGGTGTAACCGCGTTTCATCGCCGCCAAGATGCGGTCGGAGCCCGACTGTACCGGCAGGTGCAGGTGCGAAACCAGCATGGGGATATGGTCATAACACGCGAACAGGCGCGGGGTGAATTCGCGCGGATGCGAGGTGGTGTAGCGGATGCGCTCGATACCTGGGATCTCGGCGCTGAGTTCGAGCAAGAGGGCGAAGTCGGCGGTTTCGTCAGCGTCGGTTGCGCCTGTTGCATCGGTCATCGCGCCGCGATAGGCGTTGACATTTTGCCCCAACAGGTTGACCTCTTTCACGCCTTGCGCGGCGAGTTGGGCGATCTCGGCCAAGCAATCGGCGAGCGGGCGAGAGACCTCCTCGCCGCGCGTGTAGGGCACGACGCAGAAGCTGCAATATTTGGAGCAGCCCTCCATGATCGAGACAAAGGCGGTGGGGCCATCGACCTTGGCCGGCGGCAGGTGGTCAAACTTTTCGATCTCGGGGAAGGAGATATCGACCTGCGGCCGACCGGTGCGGTTGCGTTGCGCGATCATCTGCGGCAGGCGGTGCAAGGTCTGCGGGCCGAACACCATATCGACAAACGGGGCGCGACTGACGATGGCCGCGCCTTCTTGGCTGGCGACACAGCCGCCGACACCGATGCGCAGATGGGGGTTTTTTAACTTTAAGTGCCGCACCATGCCGAGGTCAGAAAAGACCTTTTCTTGTGCTTTTTCGCGTACCGAGCAGGTGTTAAAGAGGATGAGGTCAGCATCTTCGGGTTTGTCGGTGGGCGTATAACCCTCGGCCGCCGCGAGCACATCGGACATCTTGTCTGAGTCGTACTCGTTCATCTGGCAGCCAAAGGTCTTGATGTAGACCTTTTTCCCCTCGTGCGCCATGGCATCACCGCCATCAGGGGTGGCGGCGTTAGGGGTCAAAGAGTTTATTTCAGGGTCCAGAGAATTTGGTGGTGATGGGCGGAATCGAACCGCCGACCTGTGGGTTATGAATCCACCGCTCTAACCGTCTGAGCTACATCACCGCGTTGATGCGAAGGGTGCGGATTATCCGGGTCTAAGCGTGGCTGTGTCAAGGGGATGCGGGCGGCGGCTTATCTGCGAGCAGCACACCTGAGAACTAGGCGCAGAATTATCGTGTAAGTGGTTGACGCGCAAAAGCCAAGACCCGTATAGTGCGCGCATGTTGGAACAACTTGATACCTTGGAAGCGAAATTGGCCCAGTTGATGGCGCATTATCGTGCGTTGCGCGAGGAGAGCCAGCATCTGCGTCAACGCATCTTGGCTATGGAGAATGTCAATCGGCAGCTTTCGGATCGTTTGACGGCCGCCAGTAGCCGTATGGAAGCCTTGTTCGAGCAACTTCCTTGAGACGCTATCGAAGCGCATACCCATGAGCACAACCCCTAAAAATATCAGTTTGGATGTATCTATCCTCGGGCGTGAATATCGCGTAGCGTGCCCAGAGGCTGAACGCGAGCGCTTGTTGCAGTCGGCTACCTTCTTAGATCGCAAGATGCGCGAGGTGAAAGAGGGCGGTAAGGTCAGTGGCGTGGAACGCATCGCGGTGATGGCGGCCCTGAATATCGCACACGATTACATCAGTACGCGAGGGGCTGGCGTAGAGCCCGGTGAGTTGATAGCGCGATTGACTAAGATGACCGATGCGCTTGATCGCGCGCTCGAATCGCAGGATAATCTGCTCTGACCTCATTACCTCTGCGAGTCGTGTATTTTTGAGCCGATTTGCATCGATAGGACGCTGCTATAGATCACGGGCGCGAACATGGCTTGTTTCATGGACCCGAAGTGGTTGCGCGGCGACCGCCTTGAACCCGCAGGGTTCAAGATAGCGATTCGCTGGAATCGTAGTGAGGTCCCTTATATGTTTCACCCCCCTCCCCCTCCCCTTCCTGAGACCAAGGCCGTTGTACGACGCCAGCTTCGGGCTGCGCGGCTAGCGGTAACGGCGGAGGTGCGCACACGGGCGGCGCGGAAGGTCGTGCGCCTAGCCCTGCGTGCTGGTTGGCTGCGGCAAGGTCGGCGGATCGGTTTTTATATGCCGGCCAAGGGCGAATTGGATATTACCGATCTGCTCACGCGTGCGCGGAGGATGCGTGTCGCGTGTTTTCTACCGGTCGTACCCCCGGCCCGGCAACGCACCTTGGGCTTTACGCCGCTGACGGACCGTGACGATTGGACGCATAACCGTTATGGCATCCCCGAACATGCCGTGTGGCGACCCAAGGTGCGTGCCGCACGGCTGGATGTCCTCTTTCTGCCCGTGTTGGGGTTTGATGCACAGGGCTATCGCATGGGCATGGGCGGTGGTTATTACGATACGAGTCTTGCCTTTTTGCGTCGTCGCCGCGTGTGGCGGCGGCCGTTGTTGATTGGGGTCGCGTTTGAGGCGCAACGCGTCGATGCCGTGCCGGTGGATCCGTGGGATGTACCGTTGGACGCGGTCATCACCGAACGGCAGATTTATCGTTTTCGGCGTTGATCGTGAGGCATCGCCAGACGCAAAAAAGGACGCCTCGGCGTCCTTTTTTGGTATTACGGTGTAGCGTTGAGATTACTTCTTAACAGCAGCAACCGGAGCAGCAGCCGGAATCAAACCTTGAACCAGGCCGGTGATCGGATTGATGATCGCGGTGTAGGTGGTCGGGTTGATGAACTG
>QYQG01000088.1 GCA_007280375.1 Betaproteobacteria bacterium | reverse complement strand
CATCGCCGCACCGGTAGAAACACCCGCCGTCAGCGTGCCACCGCCACCAACACCGCCACCGTCACCGCCACCGCCACCGCCCGTCGCGGTGACGCCCCCTCCGGCGCGCCCGTTGCAACGCAGCCTGCCCGATCGGATGACGCTCAGTTATGCCGTGCGTCTAGGCGAGGTGGGTTTTAAGGCGGGGCGGATGAACTTCGTCTGGGTACGGCAAGGGGCGCGTTATTCGCTGGTGGGCACGGTGGAGGCGACGGGGGTTACGGCCTTGTTTATGTCGGGCCGCATCGTGCAGGTGAGCGAGGGCGAGATCGCGCCGGATGGCCTGCGCCCGAGCCGCTATTGGTTGCAACGCGGCGAGCGTAAACAAGATCAAGTACGCTTTGACTGGACGGCGCGGCAACTCAACCTAGGCGCGGAGACGGTGGCCCTGCCCGATACGGCGCAGGATCTCTTAACCTTCCCCTTTCACCTAGCGCTGACGGCGCGGGCGAATGAGTCGGAATTCACCTTGCCGGTCACGAACGGCCGCAAGCTCAAAGACTATCGCGTGCGGTCCTTGGGGATGGAGCGTTTAGATGAGCGCGAGGCCTGGCATTTGCAGGGCAGTCGCGAGGGCGAGGGGACGCTGGGTGTCTGGCTAGACCTCACGCGCGGCGGTCTGCCGATACAGATACGCACCCAAGACGCCAAGGGCAAGGTCATGCTGTTGACGCTGGAGGCGCCCGATTAGCGTGTTCGCCGCCTTTCAGCGGGGAAGGCAAGCAACCCCGCTGCGACGAGAAAGCGGGCGAGACGCCCGCGCTCCAATAGTTGACTGCATAGGAGCGCGGGCGTCTCGCCCGCATCAAAGTCCCCACCCAATGCCCCCAATGCTGTTCCTAGCGTTCAGGCTCAGGGCGCTCCGCCGGCTTTATGGCGGAGCGTTCCTTGGAGCGCAGAGTTAGACTGGACGGTGATTCTACAAACCGCCCAGATACAAATTTATGAAGTACGCTGGCGATCAATGTCTGGTATGGCATCCCTTCTTCAAGAGCACGAGTTTGAATATCCATTAGATCGGGTGTGGACAGGCGAATGTTGATCCGTTTTTCTTTAAGGAAAGTGGCTGTGGCGGCGGCCTTGAATTTGGTTAGTTTTGTTTTTGACGGAGATATGGACTTGAGTTCCCCTTTTTCGTAGGCATCCAAAATATCCTTCTCAAATGCGTCAAGTTTTTTCATCAGGTTTGCTCCTCAGCAAGTAATTACGGGTGGCCTTCCTGCTTGGGATCACTGTTTTTAGAAAATAGTGATTCGGTTCTTCAACATAAGGCACCAAGTAAACATAGTTATCAAAAGTCACAACAAGAACTGACTGATTTGGATATTTCCCAGTATTTGGGTGTCGTAATTCATCCAACAAACCATCGGCTTCAATCGCAAGAGTGATGACCTCGAATGAAATGCCACGCTCAACTTTCAGCATTTCATTTTTATCAGGGTTCCATCGAAATGGTTTCATGCGGTAAGCCTACTTCAATGTGTGCCTATTGTCACCTTTTTTGTGGAAAGGTCTAACATTTAAATTCACCGGCGCTGCGCGGCTTTATCGCGCAGCGCCCGGTTGAGCGCCGGGTTAGCGGGTTTGCGACGGGAAGATCGAAGATAGTCGAACACGCACGAACGAAACTATCTACGAGCGCGCAGACCGTCACGGCCGACTCACTCACGCACGCGCGCCTTGCAGCATCGTGGGGACGATATGTACGGTTTCTGCGCCATCGGTGAGCCACATCTCGCCGTCTTGCACGGTGCATTGCAGGCGCATGGTGCGCTGGGCTAAGGCGGCTAGGCCTTGGCTGGCCTCGGTGCTGAGGCCTAATACGGTGAGGTTGTCTTGCTTGGCGAAGGCCTTGCTATTTTGCCCCCACCAGATGTCGGCGGCGCGCTGGCCGTAGGTGACGATGACGACTTGCCGCGCACGACCACAGGCCTTGCGTACCCGGCGTTCATCGGGCAGCCCCACATCGATCCAGAGGTCAATCGCGCCGGTAAGGTCTTGTTGCCAGAGGTCGGGTTCGTCATCGACCGAGAGGCCCTTGGCGAAGTCCAGATATTCGTGCGCGTAGCGGGCGAAGGCGAACAGGCGCACCATCATGCGCTCGTCGGTCTCGGAGGGATGACGGGCGAGGGTCAAGGCATGGTCCGCGTAATAGTGGCGGTCCATGTCGGCGATCTGTAGCTCGACCTTGAAGATGGTGGCTTTAAGGGCCATGCCTTTAGCGCCTCATCTTTATAGGGAGGGTGTGGTCATATGGTTGCTGCGTTAAAAAGTGAGATCAAGATGGGGCGCGGCATCCAGCAAGATCGTGCGGAAGGCCGCTTGGATGCGGGTGAGCGCCGCCTGCGTGTCGGCCTCAAAGCGCAGGACGATGACCGGCGTGGTGTTGGACGGGCGCATCAGGCCAAAGCCGTCGGCGTATTCTACGCGCAGGCCGTCGAGGGTGATGACCCGTTCAGCGCCTTCGAATGTGGCGGTCTTTTGCAGGTGGGCGATCAGCGTGTGCGCCTCGCCCTCAGCGGTGCGCACATTCAGCTCGGGCGTGTTGACGCTGTCCGGTAGCGCGGCAAAGGCGGCGTCGATATCGGCGTGTTGCGAGAGGATCTCCAACAGGCGCGCGCCGGTGTAGAGGCCGTCGTCAAAGCCGTACCAGCGTTCTTTGAAAAACACATGGCCGCTCATCTCGCCCGCCAACAACGCGCCGGTCTCTTTCATCTTGGCCTTGACCAAGGAATGCCCGGTCTTCCACAGCAAGGGCTCGCCGCCGTGTTGACGGATCCAGCCGGCGAGGTTACGGGTTGATTTGACATCGTAGATGATGGTCGCGCCGGGGTTGCGACTGAGGACATCGGCGGCGTAGAGCATGAGCTGGCGGTCGGGGTAGATGATCTGACCGGCGCGGGTGACGACACCTAAGCGATCGCCATCGCCATCGAAGGCGAGGCCGATGTCCGCGTCGCTGTCTTTTAAACGGGCGATGAGGTCGGCGAGGTTTTTGGGCACGGAAGGGTCGGGATGATGGTTAGGGAACTGGCCATCGACGGTGCAATACATCTCCTCGACCGTGCAGCCCAAGGCCCGGTAGAGCGCCGGCGCAAACGCGCCTGCCACGCCATTGCCGGCATCGACGATGACCTTGAGCGGCCGCGCGAGATGGATGTCAGTGACGATACGCTGCTGATACGCGGGCGCGATGTCATGCGCCCGATACGACCCGGCGCCGTGGTGGAGGTTGTTGTCGATGATGCGTTGGCGCAAGGCCTGGATGGTGTCGCCGGACAGGGTCTCGCCACCGATGACCATCTTGAGACCGTTGTAATCGGGCGGGTTGTGACTGCCGGTGACCATGACCGCCGAGTGTGCGCCGAGGTGATGGGCGGCGAAATAGGTCATCGGCGTGGCGACCATGCCGCAGTCGATGACCGTGAGGCCGGTAGACTGGATGCCGGCAGACAAGGCGGCGGCGAGCGCGGGGCCGGACAGCCGACCATCGCGGCCGATGACGATCTCGGTCTGGCCACGGTCGATGGCCTCTGAGCCTAGCGCCGCGCCGATGGCGGTGACGATCGCGGGCGTCAAGGTCTGACCGACGATGCCTCGGATATCGTAGGCCTTGAAGATTTCGCTAGGGAGAGCAGACATAGACGCGCTGACAGGGAGGTGAGGCGCGCATTATAACGCAGAGAAAAAAACAGCATCGCGAACGATGCTGTGGAAAAACCGTCATTGCGACGGTCAGGGAGGTGAGCTGATAATAGTGTAAATAATAATGATTGCCAGCGTTATTTGCAGGTTTTGATGATATTTTTGCACTAAAAAACAAGGCATGAGGGTGGTCTTATCCGTACAGGCGCGCCGTCCTGCTAGAATCCACCCCCACATCTTCCATGACCATGACCATGACCGCCGCTATTGACCTCCTCCAAAAATATAACAAGGCTGGGCCGCGCTATACCTCCTACCCGACCGCGCCCTATTTTCACGAAGGCTTTCGTGAGGCCGAATGGCGCGCCGAGCTGACCGCCAGTCAAGACCCGGCGCGTGGCATCTCGCTCTATTTTCACATCCCGTTTTGCGACACGCTGTGTTATTACTGCGGCTGCAACATGGTCGCTACCGGCCATTACGAAAAGGTCGCTCCGTATCTCGATTGCCTAGAACGGGAGATGGACAGCGTCGCCGCCTTGGTCGATAAAACCCGCGTGGTGCGGCAATTGCACTGGGGTGGCGGCACGCCGACCTATCTGCACCCAGATGATATCCGTCGCCTGATGACGGTGATTCGGCAACGCTTTACGATTGCGCCGGATGCTGAGATGGGCTGCGAGGCCGATCCGCGTGAACTGACCCGCGAGCACTTGCTTGCCCTGCGTGAGTCGGGCTTCAACCGCATCTCCTTTGGCGTGCAAGACTTGGACCCCAAGGTGCAAGAGGCGGTCAACCGCGTACAGCCGACGGCGATGATCGCGCAGGTCTATGCGTGGGCGCGCGAACTGGGTTTTGCCAGCATCAACATGGACCTCATCGTCGGCCTGCCTTATCAAAATGTCGCCAGTTTTGCCGAGACGCTGGACACGGTGTTGGCCTGGTCGCCGGATCGTTTTGCCATCTTTGGCTACGCCCATGTGCCGTGGATGAAGAAGCACCAAAAGCTCATCCCCGAGTCTGACCTGCCGGATTTTGCTACCCGTCTCGCCTTGCAAGAGCTGATCCATGCGCGGCTGTCGGCGGCGGGCTATGTCAACATCGGCCTCGATCACTACGCCAAGCCGACCGACGAGATGGTCATCGCGCAGCGCAGCAAGACCTTGTATCGCAACTTTCAGGGCTACACCACGCACAAGGATTGCGACATCTACGCCTTCGGTTCGTCCAGCATCAGCCAGACGCAGACGACCTATGTGCAGAACGAAAAGACCCTGCGCGTCTATCAAGAAGGCGTGATGCAGGACGGCCTATGCGTTGAGCGCGGCCTGCGCCTAACCCGCGATGACGAGATCCGCCGCGATGTGATTACTCGTGTGATGTGTGACCTTGAACTCGATGGCGCGGCGTTTTCTGCGGAGTGGGGGATAGACTGCTGGGCCTATTTTGCCGAGGCCTTGCCGGATTTACAGGCGCAAGCGGCGGATGGTCTGCTGTCGTTGGAGGACGGGGTTTTACGCGTCACCGACTTGGGTCGCCGTTTCTTGCGCAACATCGCGATGTGTTTTGACCACTATCTGCGCAACGACATCGCGCCACCCGGCACGGTGATCCGGCCGCGTTATTCTAAGACCGCCTAGTCAACGATCCCCTTCAGCATCGCCTCTTCTTCGGCGGCGATCTCGCCCATGACGCGGGCGAGCGCGTCGCCCTTGGCGGCACGCGCGAGATGGGCGGTATTGATCTTGACGATCTGCACCTGTTTGTCTTTATCAACCAGCACGGTGATGCGACACGGTAGGGGCGGCACCGGCTTGCCTTGGGCGATGGTGACACTCGCGAGGCGTTGATTGGCCTCGGGCGGACAGGTGGGGATGACCTTGATGCGCGGTGCATCCTTGACCCCGGCTTGCTGCATGGCGGCGCCGGCATCTTGCGTAGGGCCAACGCGCCAGCCGCGTCGTTCCGCTGCAAGGCGGATAGCGGCCACGGTCTCGTCAAAACCGAGGCGTGATTTACGCAGGTCGAACAGGGCCGACATAAGCATGGCTTGACTCACGCGGGCGGACTGAATCTGCTCGGGGGTCGGTTCGGCGGCCGCGTGGATCGGGGTCAGCACCACGGCACACAGCAGGGCGAAGAGGATGCTTAATCTAGACATGGGGCCTCCTAGTAACGATCAATGTGCGCCGTGCGCGAGGCGATAGGTCGCGCCGCAATACGGGCAATGCGCCTCGCTCTTGCCGTGCGACAGGTCAAGAAATACGCGTGGATGCTGGCTCCATAGGGGCTGACCTAGAGGTGGGCAGTGTAAAGGCAACTGCTCGGGCGTAACGAGAATAACGGGCCGTTCAGACATGGCAGACTCCTCAGACGGCGGACAGCCAACCGCGATGCGCGGCCGAGCGACCCTTGACGCAATCGAAATACAGGGCCTGTAACTGCGCGGTGATCGGGCCGCGCGTGCCGCTGTGCGCGGTCTCAAAACCGATGGCGCGGTTATCGAGCTCGCGGATCGGCGTGACCTCGGCGGCGGTGCCGGTGAAGAAGGCCTCGTCGGCGGCATAGACCTCGTCGCGGGTGATGCGTTTTTCGACGACGGGGATGCCGAGTTCACCGGCGAGCTGGATGATGGTGTCGCGGGTGATGCCCTCCAGCGCGCTGGTCAGGTCGGGGGTGTAGATCTTACCCTTGCGCACCATGAAGAAGTTTTCGCCCGAGCCTTCGGCCACGAAGCCGTCGACATCGAGCAACAAGGCCTCTTGGTAGCCGTCCATCTCGGCCTCTTTGTGGGCGAGGATGGAGTTCATGTAGTTGCCGTTGGCCTTGGCCTTGCACATGGTGATGTTGACATGGTGGCGTGAGAACGAGCTGGTCTTGACGCGGATGCCGTTGTCCAGCGCGTCTTGGCCGAGATACGCGCCCCACGGCCAGGCGGCGACGATGACATGCACCGACAAGGTCTTGGCCGAGATACCCATCGCCTCGGGGCCGAAAAAGGCCATTGGGCGCAGATAGCCGGACTTTAGACCGTTCTCCTTCACCACCGCGAGTTGCGCGGCGTTGAGCTCGTCTCGGCTGAAGGGCAGTTTCATGCCCAAGATGTGGCCAGAACGGAACAGCCGGTCGGTATGGTCTTGCAGGCGGAAGATGGCCGGGCCGTTCGGGGTTTCGTAGGCGCGCACGCCTTCAAACACGCCCATGCCGTAATGCAGGGTATGGGTCAGGACATGCGTGGTCGCCTCGCGCCAGGGAACCATCTTCCCGTCATACCAAATAACGCCGTCGCGGTCAGCCATAGACATGATGCTTACTCCAGAGATTCAAAAAAGTGCGTCATTGTAGCGCAGTCAGCAACGATCAGCGCGTCACGCCAAACGCACGCCATCGCTATGCCATGGTGGAGCGCGGGCTTCCAGCCCGCTGGCGGGCAAGATGCCCGCGCTCCATGTGATGTGTTTTAAGCGCTGACATGACTGCTGTGCTATGAGGGGTGCAAAATCACGCCAAACACGCTGTCCCAGAGTTGGCGCACGGCGTGGCGGTGCGTGGCGACCTCGGCGGCGGGGCAACGGGCGGCCTCCAGGCCTTGCAGTTTGGCGGCGTGTTGGCGACGGCGTAGCGCGCGGTAGGCGTTGGCGGCGGCCTCGGCGATGCCTTGGGTCACGATGCCCGCGCTGGCTGCACGATGCAAAAGCGCGATATTGCCGCAATTGTCGAGTAGCTCGGGATGTTGACCTGCGTGGGCAAGGACGAGGTATTGCACGGCGAACTCGCAATCGACGAGGCCGCCGCTGTCGTGTTTAAGGTCAAACAGGTCGCTGCGGTTGGGGTGGCCGTCGTGCATCTTTTGCCGCATCGCTAAGACCTCGGTGCGCAGTTTTTCGCGCTCACGGGGGAGGGCGAGGATGTGGCGGCGGATGGCCTCGAAGCGTGTCCCGATGGTCGCATCGCCACAGCAGAAACGGGCGCGGGTGAGGGCTTGGTGTTCCCATGTCCACGCGTGCGTTTGTTGATAATCGGCATAGGCCTCAATGCGGCTGACCAAGAGACCCGACGCACCGTCCGGGCGTAGGCGTAGGTCGGTCTCATACAATATCCCCGCAGGGGTGACGGCCGATAGCCACGCGCTGATGCGTTGCGCAAGGCGGGCGTAGGTGTCTTGCGCATCCGGGTGGTCGTCGTCAAACAAGAAGACGAGGTCGAGATCGGAGGCGTAGCCGAGTTCCTTGCCGCCCAATTTGCCATAGGCGATGACGGCAAAGGCCGGGGTGTCGCGGTGACGGCGCGGGAGCGATGACCACACATGCCCGATGGTGACGGCAAGGAGAAGATCGGCGAGTTCGGACAGGCGGTCGGAGAGGGTTTCCAAGGCGAGATCACCGGCCAGATCGCGAGCCAAGAGGCGCAGGGTGTGGGTCTGTTTGAAATGGCGCAGGGCATCCATCGCCCGCTCGGTGTCGTCATTGAGGTCTGCTAGTTGCGCCGCTAGGGTGCGCCGCGCCTCGGCCCAGTCGATGGCATTGCCGTGCTGGCGGGTGTCGATGAGTTCGTCGAGCAGATAGGGTTGTCGGGTGAGATATTGCGCCGCCCACGGGCTACTGCCGCAGACGCGGGCGACTTGCTGCAAGGTGGCGGGATATTCACTCAAGAGACGCAGATAGGGCGCGCGGCGGCAGATGGTTTCCAGCAGGGTCAACATGCGCGTCAAGGTGTCGTCGGCATTGTTGTTTACACCGTCCAACGCGGCGGACGCGCTGATCAAGGGCGGCAACAAGGCATCGACGGCCAGTTGATTAGCGGCGGGCAGACTGCGATAACGCGCGCTGCGACGAAACGCCGTGAGCTGTTGATAACGCGCCGCTGGGTTCTTAAACCCCAGTGCACTCAGCGTGGCGATCGCCTCGGCCTCGGGGCGATCACAGAGGCCGAGCAAGGGGTGCGCGTCCGTCTCGCGCTCGGTCGCAAAGAGGGTCTCAAAAGTCTGCGCGACCGCGCGGCGCAACGCGGCGAGGTGGGCGTAGAACGCGGGCCAGTCGGCAAAGCCTTGCGCCTCGGCCATGCGTTGCCTATCGTCCGCGCCGGTCGGCAGGTCTTGCGTCTGGGCATCGTCGAGATATTGCAGACGGTGTTCGCAATCGCGCAGAAAACGATAGGCGTGTTGCAATTGGTCAACCGTGGCCTGCGGCAGCAACTGGGCGGCGGGCAAGAGGCTGAGCACCTGTTGCGTGGGGCGAATCTGCAACTGTGGTTCGCGTCCGCCGCGCACCAGTTGCTGTACCTGGGCGATGAACTCGATCTCGCGGATGCCGCCGGGGCCGAGTTTGACATTGTCGGCGCGGTCCTTGCGCAGCACCTCGCGGCGGATCTGCGCGTGCAGGTCGCGCATCGCGGCAAAGGCGCCGTAGTCGAAGTATTTGCGAAACACAAAGGGGCGGCGCAAGGCCTCTAGGGCCTCGCTCTGGTCGCCAGTCAGGGCGCGGCCCTTGATCCACGCGTAGCGTTCCCACTCGCGCGCTTGGGTGTAGAAATAGTCTTCCAGCATGGCGAGGCTGCTGACCAGCGGCCCTTCTTCACCGTAGGGGCGCAAGCGCATATCGACGCGAAAGACGCGGCCATCGGCGGTATTCTCGTCGATCAAGGCGATCAGGCGTTTGCCGAGACGGGTGAAGAATTCGTGATTGCTGAGGCGGCGCGGCCCGGCGGTCTCGCCCGCGTCGGGATAGACAAAGATGAGGTCGATGTCGGACGAGACATTCAGCTCGCGCCCGCCCAGTTTGCCCATGCCGATGACCATCAACTGTTGCGCTCGGCCGGCGCTGTTTAGCGGTTCGCCGTGGACCTCGGCCAACTCGGCGTGTAGGGTTGCGACCCCGCGTTGGAT
>QYQG01000025.1 GCA_007280375.1 Betaproteobacteria bacterium | reverse complement strand
GGTCGAGCAGCCACTCAAACGCGCCTTTTTTAGCGGCGGAGCGGATGCCGTTGAGGTTGAGGGTTAAAATGCGCACGATCTGTCTTTTCTAGGGGTTTAAGGTGTCTTCATTCAAGGATGCGTTTCTGGCCTTCGCCATCGAGCGCGAGGTGTTATTGTTTGGCGAGTTTAAGACCAAGGCCGGGCGGTTATCGCCCTACTTTTTTAATGCGGGCCTGTTTAACGACGGCGACGCGCTCAAAAAACTGGGCGAATTCTACGCCAGTGCGATCCTAGATTCTGGCCTAAAGTTTGATGGCCTGTTCGGCCCCGCCTATAAAGGCATCCCGCTGGCGGCCTCGGTGGCGATTGCGCTGGCAGCACGCGGCGTGAATGTACCGTTCACCTATAACCGCAAAGAGGCGAAAGACCACGGCGAGGGCGGCAACCTCGTCGGCGCACCGCTCAAGGGGCGCATCTTGATCGTCGATGATGTCATCTCGGCCGGCACCTCGGTGCGCGAATCGGTGGCGCTGATTACCGCCGCCGGCGCGACCCCGTGCGGCGTGACCATCGCGCTCGACCGTATGGAACGCGGCAGCGGCGCGTTATCTGCCGTGCAAGAGGTCGAGCGCGACGCCGGTCTGCCGGTGGTGGCGATCGCCAACCTCCGCGACTTGATGGCCTATCTAGCGGGCCAAACCGCGTGGGGCGATACGCTTGCCGCCATCGCCCGCTATCGCGCCGAATACGGCGTAGATTAAGGTCGCGGCTCGTTAGGGCGCACCGGGACGCGCCACAGAAAAAAGGCCAAGCCCACGCCCAAGGCCAAGAGCATGAGGCGGTGCCAGGGCGTGGCGAGTGCCCAGATGGAGCTGCCGATGGAGATGGCCAAAAGCAAGAAGGCCCACGGTTTGATCCCTTGCGGCATGCTGCGGTGTTCGTTCCAGTCGTGGATCAGTGGGCCGAAGAGACGGTGCCGTAGCAGGTAGCCATGTAGCCGCGCCGAGCCGCGTGCAAACAAGGCCGCTGCGAGGAGGACGAACGGCGTAGTGGGAAGGATGGGTAAAAACACCCCTAAGATTGCCAGCCCCAAGGCGATAAACCCCAACGCCAAAAAGAGGCCGCGCAGCCAAGGGGAATCGTGCAGGGTCGTCATGCTAGTCGCCTTTTAACGGGGCATCATCCCCGCCGGTTGCGGGTCAAACCAACCTACCGCCTTTGTCGCACACGCGCAACTTAGGCCGTCAAACGCCGCAAGGCCTCGGCGTATTTGGCCGCGGTTTGCGCCACGACCTCGGCCGGGAGTTCTGGCCCCGGCGCCTGTTTATTCCAGCCTGATTGGGTCAGCCAATCGCGTACAAATTGCTTATCAAAGCTGGGTGGGTTGCTACCCACGACATACTCGTCCGCCGGCCAGAAACGCGACGAATCGGGCGTCAAGGCCTCGTCGATCAGGGTCAGCGTGCCGTCTTCATCGAGGCCAAATTCAAACTTGGTGTCGGCGATGATAATCCCGCGAGTGAGCGCGTACTCTGCCGCTGCGCTATACAGGGCAATGGCGGCATCGCGCACCTTGGCCGCCATCTCGACACCAAGCAACTTTTCGCAGGCGGCGTAATCAATGTTCTCGTCATGCTCGCCGACCGCCGCCTTGGTGGACGGGGTGAACAAGGGCTGCGGCAGTCTCGAAGCCTGTTGCAGGCCGGCCGGTAGGGCTATGCCACAGACTTGGCCGGTCTTTTGATAGTCCGCCCAACCCGAACCGACCAGATAACCGCGCACAATGGCCTCGACCGGCAAGGCCTTGAGGCGTTTGACCACCACCGCGCGACCGATCACCTGATCGCGCTCGTCCGCCGTCACGACGGACTCGGGCGCATCACCGGTCAACTGATTGGGCAGGATGTGGCTCAACTTATCGAACCAGAAATTGGCCACATCGGTCAACACCTGGCCCTTGCCGGGGATGGGCGTGGGTAGGATGACATCGAAGGCCGACAGCCTATCGGTCGTGACCAGCAACATACGCCGATCATCGACGGCGTAGATGTCGCGCACCTTGCCTTTGTGGATTAACGGCAGCGAGTGGATCTGGGTTTCATACAGGGCAGGCATGGCGGTCTCACGATCTCGAGCACGATCTCGAGCAAAGGTCTCATTCTCGCACAAACCGCGTCAGCCGAGGCATCTCCTGTGACCTACGCCCCGCGCTCTAATTGCCGATGAAAGGCCTGCTGTCCTTCATCGTCCTGTTTGTAATACAGCACAACGGCGACGCGTTGTTCGGGCAGGGGCCGCCAATAGACGCGCAGGCGATCATCGCGACCGGTGGCGATGTGCGCCTGCACCTCGCGCCAACCGTTGGCGGTGATGCTGTACGAAGACTGGGCGGAATCATCGCCGTCAAGCGCGGTCAAGACCCGAATCAAAGGCTCGATCAGGGTGCAATGGGTCGCCACCACCTGCCAACTTTCTGGCGCGACCTGTAAACGCGGCCACAGCACCGGCAACAACGCCTGAAACCACGCCCACGCCTCAGGACGCGCGCCCTTGGCCGTGTCGGCCAGCGCGCCCTTGAGGCGTTGCTCTAAGGCCGTCATCGCCTGCCGTTGTTGCGTCAACTCCGTCTTCAGCGCGGTTACTCGCGCCTCGCTACTAGCCTGCCCTGCTGTGGCCTGTTGCGCCGTGTGCTGCGCTGTCGCCACGAGCCGCTGGGCATGGGTCAACTGGCCGCGCAGGTCGGTATTGGTGCTCTCACATTTATGCAGACGACGGTCGTCACGCAGGGACTGCCGCAGGGCGATCATCTCCGCGTCCAGGCGTTTTACCTGTGCGGCCAAGGTATCGCGTGCGCTGCGCGCATCGGCCAATTCGTTGCGCAAATGCGCTAACTCGTCGGCGACACGCGCGTGCTGTGTCGTTGCCGCCGCGCGTGTCATCCGCGCCTGTTCATCCGTGGTCAACCAGGCGCCCTCGATCTCTCGCACCGAGGCACCGGGTCGTAACGGGGTCGCCGCCGTGACCTGCGCGCGCGGCGGCGGGACTGCCGGGGCCGCATCGCTCGTCGCCGCCTGACACTGCTTCTTGGCGTAACTTTGTCCGCCGAGGCGAATCACCCAGCCCTGCGTCGTGTTCACCAAGGGATAGATGCGGCCGCTATAAAACGCACCCAAACTGACGCCGTCCGGCAAACGCCAACGCGCGTCATCCGCAATCTCTTTGGCAAGCGGTTTTCCGGCCGGGTCGATGATCTTGATCGTCTCTGTCATCCGCGCATTATCGCGCTATCATGGCCGTCATGCACACCGCCATCGACACCTACGCCCAGCCCCTGTTGACCGCCTACGCAAATCGACAGGTCTTTGCCGCAGATCCCGCGACGGGGCCTGCCGACAGCGCAACGGCCTACGCCGTGCAAGGCGCGGTCTGGTACGCCATCGCAGGTGATGCCCGTCCGACGGCCTGGAAGGTCGCCGCACCGACCCGCGACGACACCCCGCTGACCGCGCCCATCCAACCGCAACGCGTGGTGATCGGTAGCGACGCCCCCGCCGTGTTCCCCGCCAACGCGCTCATCGGCTTGGGCGTCGAGGCCGAGATCGCCGTCTGTCTGGGACACGATCTGCCCGTGCGCGCCACACCCTATACCCGCGCCGAGATCCAGAGCGCCGTCGCCAGCCTGCATGTCGCCATCGAACTGGTCGACACCCGTCTTGCCGACCCACAGGCCGCCGGCCCCGAGTGGCGCTTGGCGGATAGCCTACAAAACGGCGGCTTGGTCATCGGCAGCGCCATCCCCGTTGCGACCGACCTCAGCGGGCCCACCGTGCGCATCACCTGGGGTGGTCAGGTGCAGGTTGATGCCATCGGCAAACAACCACTAGACGATCTGTTCTACTGCCTCCCGTGGCTGGTCTCGCACAGCGGCGGCTTGCACGCCGGCGACTTCATCACCACCGGATCATGGACAGGGATGCACCCCGTCGGTCTGCCGGCCGAGGTCAAGGTCGAGTTTGTGGGGATAGGCACGGCGGAGGTTCGCCTACGCTAACGCACGCGTCCTCTCCCCTACCTAGGGGCGCGGGCGAGACGCCCGCACTCCATACCCATAAAAAAACCCGCCGCAGGTTGCCCACGGCGGGTTTTTTAGCGAACAGCGCGATTACTTGATCTTCGCGGCCAGTTCGCCCTTGGCGTAACGCTGATGCATCTCGTCTAGGCTGTAGATGTGGCCCATCTTGCTGGCCATGCCGGCGGCACCGAAGGCCTCGTAACGCGCCTTACAGATGCCCATCATGCCCTTGGTCGCTTCCTTGAGGAACTTACGCGGGTCAAAGTTGGCGGTGTTCTCGGCTAGGTGCTTACGAACCGCGCCGGTCGAGGCCATACGCAGGTCGGTGTCGATATTGACCTTACGCACGCCATTCTTGATGCCTTCGACGATCTCTTCCACCGGTACGCCATAGGTCTGACCCATGCCGCCGCCGTAGCTGTTGATGATGGCGAGCCAGTCTTCCGGCACCGAGGAGGAGCCGTGCATGACGAGGTGGACATTGGGGATGCGCGCGTGGATCTCTTTGACGCGATCAATCCGCAACACCTTGCCGGTGGGCTTTTGGGTGAACTTATACGCACCGTGGCTGGTACCGATGGCGATCGCCAGCGCGTCCACCTGCGTCTTGGAAACGAAGTCCGCCGCCTCGTCCGGGTCGGTCAACATCTGGTCATGGGTCAATACGCCTTCCGCGCCATGGCCATCTTCTTCACCGGCCATGCCGGACTCTAATGAGCCTAGGCAACCCAATTCACCTTCGACCGAGACGCCACAGGCGTGCGCCAACTCGGTGACATGGGCGGTGGTGTTGACATTGTATTCGTAGGACGACGGGGTCTTGGCATCGGCCATCAAGGAACCGTCCATCATCACCGAGGAGAAACCGGATTGGATAGAACGGAAGCAGATGTCCGGCGAGGCGCCGTGGTCTTGGTGCATACAGACCGGGATCTGCGGATAGGATTCGATTGCGGCGAGGATGAGGTGACGCAGGAAGGGCTCACCGGCGTAGGAACGGGCACCGGCAGAACCTTGCAGGATAACCGGGCTGTTGGTCGCGGCGGCGGCCTGCATGATGGCCTGGACTTGCTCCATATTGTTGACATTGAAGGCCGGCAAGCCGTAGCTATGCTCGGCGGCGTGATCGAGTAGTTGACGCAGGGAAATTAAGGCCATGGGTAGTGCTCCTAGAGAAATGTTCAGTGTTTAGTGCTGGGTCATTCTACGCTGATTTACGCTTTACGGTTCTCACCGACGCGCACAATCTTCATCGTGTTGGTGCCGCCCGGTTTGCCTATCGGCTCGCCGATGGTTAACAAGATCAGGTCGCCGTTACGCACCGCGCCGCGACGACGCAACTCGTCCTCGGCCTCGATCAAGAGTTGATCGCGATCGTGGCTAGAGGGGCGGAAGTTGATCGGATACACGCCTCGGAAGAGGGTGAGCTTGCGCCGCGTCTCAACCTCGGGGGTGAGGGCGAAGATGGGGACATGGGTGGATAGGCGGCTCATCCATAAGGCGGTCGCGCCCGATTGCGTCATCGCGGCAATCGCCTTGACATTGAGGCGTAGCGCGGTGAACGCGGCCGACATGGCGATGGCCTCGTCGGCGCGCAAGAAGCCCCGCTCCAACATGCCCTGGCTGAACGCGTTATCCAATTCCTTTTCGGCTTCGCTGCAGACGCGGTGCATGGCCGTAATCGCCTCGATCGGGAACTGGCCCGCAGCGGTCTCGGCCGACAACATCACCGCATCGGTGCCGTCCAACACGGCGTTCGCCACATCGGAGACCTCGGCGCGCGTCGGGATGGGGCTGGAGATCATCGACTCCATCATCTGCGTCGCCGTGATGACCAGCTTGTTGCGTTCGCGCGCCATGCGGATCATGCGCTTTTGCAGGCCCGGCACGGCGGCATCGCCAACCTCTACGCCCAGATCGCCACGCGCGACCATGATGGCGTCGGCCGCGTCGATGATCTCTTCAAGGTTAGCAATCGCCTCGGTGCGCTCGATCTTGGCCACGATCCAGGCCTTGCCACCCGCCTCGGTGACCAACTGGCGCGCCAGATGCACATCGGCCGCGTCCTTAGGGAAGGAGATCGCGATGTAATCGGCCTTCAGTTGCGCGGCGGTAATGATGTCCTCGCGGTCTTTTGCGGTCAGCGCGGCGGCCGACAGGCCCCCGCCCTTGCGGTTGATGCCCTTGTTGTTGGACAACACGCCGCCCTGCACGACCTTGCACTTGATCTGTGAACCCTCGACGGTCTCGACCCACATCTCGATGCGGCCATCGTCGAGCAACAAGGTCGCGCCACGGGCCACATCTTGCACCAGTTCTTTGTAATCGAGGCCGACGCGGGTCTGGTCGCCTAGCGCGCATTCAGCGTCTAGGATAAACAAATCACCTGCCTTGAGGGTGATCTTACCCTCGGCGAACTTGCCGACGCGGATCTTCGGCCCTTGCATATCCGCCAACACGCCCACCGCACGGCCCCGGGTACGGGCAATGGAACGCACCAACTCAGCGCGTTCGATATGCTCTTCCGCCGTGCCGTGCGAAAAGTTGAGGCGGACGACATCCACGCCAGCGGCAATCGCCGCATCCAACATCTTAGGGTCGGAGCAGGACGGGCCGAGGGTGGCGACGATCTTGGTTCTACGCAACATAGGGAAGTGGCCGGTTAGGATTGAGCGCGAGATTCGAGCATGGCAACCGCAGGCAGCACCTTGCCTTCGAGGTATTCCAAGAAGGCGCCGCCTGCGGTCGAGATGTAGGTCACCTGATCGTAGATGTCGTATTTTTGGATTGCAGCGATGGTGTCGCCGCCGCCCGCGAGCGAGAAGCCCGGCGCATTGGCAATCGCCATCGCCACGGTCTTGGTGCCCTCGCCAAACTGGTCGAACTCAAACACACCGACCGGGCCGTTCCACACGATGGTGCCGGCCTTGGCGATGATGTCGGCCAATGCTTGCGCCGATTGCGGGCCAATGTCGAAGATCATGTCGTCGTCTTGCACCTCGTCCGCCGTCTTCAACACGGCCGGTTCGTTGGCATCAAACTGCTTGCCACAGACCACATCGACGGCGATGGGGATAGACGCGCCACGCGCCGCCATCTTCTCGATCAAGGCCTTGGCGGTGGGGATGAGGTCGTGTTCGCACAAGGATTTGCCGACATTCTTGCCCATCGCGGCCAAGAAGGTGTTGGCGATGCCGCCACCAACCACGAGTTGATCAACCTTGTCGGCTAGGGATTCCAGCACGGTCAACTTGGTGGAGACCTTGGAGCCGCCGACGATGGCGACCATGGGGCGGGCCGGATTGGCCAAGGATTTTTGCAGGGCATCGAGCTCTTCGGTCAACAAGATACCGGCGACGGCGGTCGGGGCAAACAGGCCCACGCCAACCGTCGAGGCCTCAGCACGGTGCGCCGTACCGAAGGCGTCCATGACGAAGACATCGCACAGGGCCGCATATTTTTTAGCGGTCTCTTCGACATTCTTCTTCTCGCCCTTGTTGACGCGGCAGTTTTCTAGCACCACCAGTTCGCCATCCGCCACCTCGAAGCCGCCATCGGCCCAGTCGCGGATGAGGCGAATGTTCTTGCCCAGACGGACGGCGATGTTATCGACGACCGGACGCAGGGAGTCTTCTTCCTTGAACTCGCCTTCGGTCGGACGGCCGAGGTGCGAGGTCACCATGACCTTGGCACCGGCGTTGATGCAATGCTCAATCGTGCGCATCGACGCGGTAATCCGCGCGTCGGAGCTGACTTTGCCGTCTTTGATGGGGACATTAAGGTCAGAGCGGATCAGGACACGCTTGCCGGCCAGCGGGATATCGGTCACACGGATAAAAGACATTTGCAGCTCCAAAACAGGTAAGTGGTAAGGCTAGCGCAGCGTGAGCGCACACTAGCCTTACGGCTCACAGCGCTACGAGGGGCGATGCCCCCGGTAGCACATGACACGCAGATTATTTCGCGACATACTCCACAAGACGGAGCATGTTGCAGGTGTAGCCATACTCGTTGTCGTACCACGCCACCACCTTGACGAAGGTGGAATCCAACGCAATGCCCGCTTCGGCATCAAAGGTGGACGGGGCGCTGTTGCCCACGAAGTCAGTCGAGACGACCTTCTCGGTGGTATAGCCCAGGACACCCTTCATCGCGCCTTCAGAGGCGGTCTTCATGGCCGCGCAGATGTCGGCGTAGGTGGCTTCTTTGTTCAGCTCAACGGTCAGATCCACCACGGAAACATCGGAGGTCGGGACGCGGAAGGCCATGCCAGTCAGCTTGCCTTTGAGTTCCGGCAACACTACGCCGACGGCCTTAGCGGCACCGGTGGAGGACGGGATGATGTTCTCTAGGATGCCACGACCGCCGCGCCAATCTTTCATCGACGGGCCGTCGACGGTCTTTTGCGTGGCGGTAGCGGCGTGCACGGTGGTCATCAGGCCACGCTTGATGCCCCAATTATCGTTCAACACCTTGGCCACCGGTGCTAGGCAGTTGGTGGTACACGATGCGGCGGAGACGATGGCCTCACCGGCGTACTTCGTGTGGTTCACGCCATAGACAAACATCGGGGTGCTGTCTTTGGCCGGGGCGGACTGAACCACCTTTTTGGCGCCGGCGGTGATGTGCGCTTGGCAAGATTCGGTGGTCAAGAAGAAGCCGGTGCAATCGATCACGATGTCGGCGCCGATCTCGGCCCACTTCAGGTTGCTCGGATCGCGCTCAGCGGTCAGACGGATGGTCTTGCCGTTGACGACCATGTTGCCGCCCGCGGTAGAGATATCGCCATTGAAACGGCCATGCACCGAGTCATACTTCAGCATGTAGGCCAGATAATCCGGCTCGAGCAGGTCGTTGATGCCGACCACTTCGATGCCCGGGAAGTCCTTGGCGATGGCACGGAAGGCCATGCGGCCGATGCGGCCGAAGCCGTTGATACCTACTTTAATTGTCATGTTTCTTACTCCTGTTTATCTAAAAATTAAGCGAGAACTTTTTTGACCGTCGCCACAACATTCTCGGTGGTGAAGCCAAATTCTTTGAACAGCAACGGGGCCGGGGCGGATTCGCCGAAACGATCCAGACCGATCACCGCGCCACGCAGGCCGACATACTTCCACCAGCCATCGGTGACACCCGCTTCAATGGCGACCTTGTGTACGGTCGGCAACAAGACGCTGTCCTTGTAGGCTTGGTCTTGCTTATCGAAGCTATTGGTACACGGCATGGAGACCACGCGCGCCTTGATGCCCTCGGCCTTGAGTGCGGCTTGGCCACTGAGCGCCAGCTCGACCTCGGAGCCGGTCGCGATCAGCACCACATCGGCTTGGCCATCGCAATCGGCCAGCACATAGCCGCCCTTTTTGATGTCCGCGATCTGCGCCGCTGTACGGACACAGAACGGCAGGTTTTGACGCGACAAGATATGGCAAGACGGGCCGTCCTCTTTCTCGACGCTGGCCGCCCACGCCACCAAGGTCTCGGTGGTGTCACACGGACGCCACACGGACATATTGGGGATCATCCGCAGGGTCGCGGTTTGCTCAACCGGTTGATGGGTCGGGCCATCTTCGCCCAGGCCGATGGAGTCGTGGGTGAACACATAGACCACGCGCTGCTTCATCAGGGCCGACATGCGCAGGGCGTTACGGGCATATTCCGAGAACATCAAGAAGGTGCCGCCGAACGGGAACAGGCCGCCGTGTAACGCCATACCGTTCATGATGTGCGACATGCCGAACTCGCGCACGCCATAGGAGATGTAGTTGGCCTTGGCATGACGATGGATCGGCTGACAACCCGGCCAGTTGGTCAGGTTAGAACCGGTCAGGTCAGCGGAACCGCCGACGCGCTCCGGCAGGGTGGAGATCAAACGCTCGATCGCCAGTTGCGATGCCTTACGGGTGGCAACGGTCTCGGCCTTTTCTAGCGTGGTGGCCAAGGCGGCCTCAACGCGGGCATCCCAGTCGATCGGCAACTCGTTATTGGTGCGGCGCTCAAACTCCGCCGCCTCTTCCGGGAAGGCGTGGGTGTATTCGGCAAACTTGTTGTCCCACAGCTTTTCTAGGCCCTCACCCTTGGTGCGGCAGTTCCAGCCCTCGTACACATCGGCGGGGATCTCGAACGGCGGGTGATTCCAGCCGATATGGGCGCGGGTGGCCTCGATCTCGGCGTTGCCCAAGGCGGCACCGTGCACATCGTGCGTGCCTTCCTTGTTCGGCGAACCCTTGCCGATGATGGTCTTGCACTGGATCATGGTCGGCTTATCGGAGACCCTCTTAGCCTCTTGCACGGCGGCCTCGACAGCGGCGCTGCTGTGACCATCCACATTACGCACCACATTCCAGCCATACGACTCAAAACGACCGCAGCCATCCCTGGTGAACCACCCGACCGTGCGACCGTCGATGGAGATG
>QYQG01000021.1 GCA_007280375.1 Betaproteobacteria bacterium | reverse complement strand
GATATCAGCCTGCTCCAAGGCCGCGTCCAAGTCCGTCGCATCGATACGCCCCTCGGCATACAAGACACGAAAACGCTCCGGCGGCAGATAACCCTCGGCTCCGGTCAGCTCCCGCGCTGCACGCAAGGCATCCGGAAATGCCAAATGCTGGTAGCCATGCAAGGTGTTGTGATGAACGAAATCACGAATCGGCGCCTGCGCGGGCAACACATGCTCCAAGTGGTGCAGCAACGCGTCCAGGCGCGCCTTAGAGGCTGCCTGTGGGTCTGTCGAAGTAGGCGCGTTCGTATGCGTGTTCATCCCTTTTACCTCACGCTCATGCGCCGAACAGGCGCGCCAGGCGCTCGACCGACGGGCTCACCAGCGCCAACAAGCCCATCGGAAACACCCCTAGCACCAAGATGCCACTGGTCAGTACGGCGGCGGCCATAAACTCGGTTCGCGTCAGGTCGGGGATCTGCTGCATGGTTGGACTAATCGGGCCGGTGAAGAGCCGCCCCACCGTGCGCAAGGCATAGGCCGCCGAGATCAACACACCCAACGACAGCAAGGCCGCCCAGAGACCAAACTGATCAAAGGCACCGAGCAAGACATGCAGTTCAGCGACGAAACCCACCGTCCCCGGAAAGCCCACGGCCGCGACCAAGGCCAGCACCGTAAAGAATGCGAAGCGCGGCATCACGCGCACCAGCGAGGCGTAATCGCCAATATCACGAGTATGCGTGCGCTCATACAGCAAGCCTATAAGCAAAAACAGCGCGCCCGCGACTAGGCCATGCGCCACCATCTGCACGATGGCCCCCGTAAAACCCAGCGCATTTAACGAGGCGATGCCCAACAAGACCACCCCCATATGCGAGAAGGACGAATAGGCCACCATCTTTTTGAGGTCGCGTTGTTGCCAGGCTAACACCCCGCCGTAGATCAAACTGATCAAGCCCAAGGCAACTAAAAGCGGCTGCAAAACCTGCGCCCCAGCGGGCAAGGCACTCGCCGCACGGATCAGACCATAACTGCCCATCTTCAGCAGGATGCCCGACAACAGGATAGAAACCGGACTCGGCGCCTCCACATGCGCGAGCGGGAGCCAACCATGCAATGGAAAGATCGGCATCTTTACGCCGAAGCCGATCAACAACCCAGCAAACAACCAGGCCTGCGTCTCGGCCGGCAGACTGCGCCCCGTTTCGCGCAAGACGGTCATATCAAAGCTATGCGCCGCCGAAAGATCATAGAGCATCAACAGTGCGATGAGCATGAAGGTCGAACCGCCCATGGTATAGAGCACGAAGTTCAGCGCCGCACGGCTACGATGCACGCCGCCGTAACGGTCGATCAAGAAAAACAACGGGATCAGGGTCAGTTCCCAAAACACATAAAACAACGACCAATCGCGTGCCGAAAACACCCCGAGCATGGCGCTTTCCAACATCAAGATCAGGGCGTAATAGCCTTTTTGACGCGTCCGAATGCCGCCCGAGGCCAACACCGAGATCACGACTAACAGCGTGGCCAGCAAGATCATCGGCAACGAAAACCCATCAATGGCCAACGAAAAGGCCGAGCCGAGCCGCGGGTTCCAGCGATGCGTCTCAAACAACTGTGGCGCCGCCTCTTGCAGATCAAACGACACCAGCAACACGAGCGAAAAGGCCAGCGTCACCCCGGCGGTCATCAACGCGATCACACGCGTCCAGCGCACGGGCAACAGCGCGATCAGCACGACACCCAACAAGGGTAAAGCCAGCAGCGTGTGTAACATTATCGTGTTCTAACCCGCCGCCTCATGAATGCGATGCGGTTTGCCCCCACGGTGAGGGCAACGGACAGAGCAGGTCATCGGCCGCGTCTGCGCCAAGTCGCTCGTAGATTGCCGCCAAGGCTTGATTCTCCGTAGCAAAGATGTTCCCCCCGCCGATCAGATCGAACAGATGCGTCTGTCGCATAACATCAAGAACCTGTTTCTTTAGACCAGAGAAGATCAACTCGATACCCGATTCGCGGAGACGATCGACAAGGTGATGCACGACCTCTTCACCCGAGGCATCGAGTTGGTTGATGGCATCACCGACAACGAGGATAAATGTTGCCTCCTTATGATCGGCCACCACCTCCAACACCGCATCCTCAAAATGGGCGACATTGGCAAAATAAAGCGAACCATCAAAACGCATCGCCACAACATGTTTACTGGTTGCCAGATTAGGATTGACCTTAATATCACGCAGCGTGCCATCGTGGTAACGACCCAAAATAGCCACACGCGGGGTCATGGTGCGATAGAGAAAAAGCAAAATCGCCAATCCGGCACCGACCATAATGCCCTTGTCCAGATGCGGCGCCACCAACATCGTTGCAACAAAGGTCACGATTGCCGCCACCCCGTCATGCCGACTCGCCTGCCATGCATGCTTGACCGCCTCGAAGTTCACCAAGCCCGCCACCGCCATGATAATGATTGCGGCCAACACCGCCTGCGGCAGGTGATAGAGCAAGGGGGTCAAAAACAACAAGGCAATCAACACAAACACCGCCGTAATCACCGCCGCCATCCCGGTCTTAGCGCCTGCGTCAAAATTAACCGCCGAGCGCGAAAACGAACCTGACACCGGAAACGCCTGCGTAAAACCGCCGACGATATTGGCCAAGCCCTGACCGATCAACTCTTGATTAGGATCGACCTTTTGTTTGGCCTTAGTTGCCAAGGCCTTAGCGATTGAGATCGCCTCCATAAAGCCCACCAAGGAAATGACGATCGCCGCCGACAACAAAGAGGCCAGCGCATCCCAGTTAAGGTCGGGCATCGCCATCGCCGGCAGACCCTCGGGCACGGCACCCACCACCTCGCCGCCACCGACCAACTGGAAACCATCCCCTTGGATAGACCGGATACGATAGCGATAGCCATCGGTCTGCCGGTCAGCAGGCGCATGATCGGCAAGATAGATTGCCGTGCCGCCTACGCCATCCTTAACCCGCACCACCCATGTCTGGCGCAGGCTCTTTTTGAGTAATGCGGTCTCTGCCTCGGCCTTCAGCAAGGCGATCTCCGCCAATTCTAAATCGTACGCCACACGCGCCGTCTCTACGCTCTCGACCTTCTCGTGCTTACGCGCGTAGGTCAAGGCCGCGCTGAGGCGTGATTTATGCTCAGTCACGCGGTGCTGTTCTTGTTGCGCGCGATAAACCTCGTTGACCCTCACCGCCAGATCGGGGCTCATGATCTGCGCGGTGGTCCCCGGCATGTTTTTCTCAAACCCCATTCCCCACGACAGGGCTGTCGTGACCACTACCGCCACCAAGACCCCCGGCCATTTAGGCACGAATCGCTTCATCCCCCACATCAACGCGATCGCCAACGCGCCCATCGCCAAGGTGGGCAGGTGCGTATCGCCAATCTGCGCAAACACGCCCCAGATGTCGTTCAGAAAATGCTCGGAGCGACCCATCGGCACCCCAAACAACTTGGACACCTGTGACAAACCGATGATGATCGCCGCCGCATTAGTGAATCCCACAATGACCGGATGCGACAGAAAGTTGACCACAACACCCAGCTTGAACACGCCCAAGGTGATCTGAACGAGACCCACCAGCAAAGCCAGCAAGATAGCCAAGGCGATAAACTGTTCTGAGCCAGGCGCGGCCAACGGGGCCAGCGACGACGCGGTCAACAACGACACCACCGCGACCGGGCCCGTGCCTAAAAAATTACTCGACCCAAACAACGCTGCGACGGCGACCGGCAAAAACGCGGCATAAAGGCCGTAATAGGCTGGCATCCCCGCCAATTGGGCATACGCCATCGACTGCGGGATGATAATCAAGGCAACGGTAATCCCCGCCAAGAAATCAAATTTCAAGGTGTCCTTGTCCAGCGGAAACCATTTCACAAAAGGGAGGTAACGAGAAAAACCGTTCATTTTATAGGCTATTTTTAGATTGATAAATAATTTCGTGCGCCAACACACGCGCCGACAGGCTGAATTTTGACGCAGTGTACCACTAAAGCGGCCATCAAATTCTTAACGAAACACCTCCAAGGATCGCGTCCCCCAGTTCAGAACGCCCGTTTTGCGCGTCATCTTGGCCGCGACCGCCGGATGCGATGCCTGGATTACCTCAGCGGCAAACTCGCCCATAAAACGCGCCTTCAGTACGGCGCGGGCACGATCGACGCCCACCTCGTCATAAGGCGCAGAGGCCAATAACAAAAAACCATCGTCAGGGATGCGTCCCGCCTGCATATTGGCCTCGATGATGCCCGCCGCCTTACGAATCGGGTCCGCCAGATCTGGGCTATAGGGACCGATGATGAGGGCCAGATTCGGCATGTGCAACCAATCAAAGCCGCGGCCCACGCAAATCATCCATTCGCGGTGCTCGACCGCCAAAGGCCGCGCCGCCTGACGCACCTCAGCGATGTGATCAAGATTGCCCAGCAGCAAGGGCAACAAGTCGACGCGCACCTGCGTCGGCATGTCCGGGAAGAGGCGCAGCACCTGCGCCGGCAACCCCTCGCGCCCCGCCGCACCTTGAGCACTGACATCGCTCATGTTCAGCAACTCGCCCGTCACGCCATGCAAGATAATGGCATCCTCATCGGTCTCAAACCCGCACACCAACGGATACACCGTACCATGCGCATCACCAAAGAGCGATTCCACTTGCGCCTTGATCTCAAAGGTGTGCGCGCGCCGCATCTGTGCAGTAGTTAAACCCCGCACAGCCGCGACGCTCGCTACCCTTAGAGTAGTGATAGGTAATCATGATCAGACTACGGCGACCACGATTCACCGACTTATTGACCGCATCGGCCAGCGTCTCCCCCAGATGCGGCCAACCAAGGTTAAACATCCCGCCCAAGTTTCGAAAGGGCTGAATAATGCCTGCGGGCGTATTGGTCGCGATCGGAATATTGATACGCCCATCCATGCACTTAAGCACCAAGATCGCCGTTGGGTGTTCGGCCAGATAACGCTTGCGTGCCAAGAAGGCCTCCGGCATCACAAACTCATCCGCGTGCCGATAGGCTAGGTCAAACAACCACTCGATCCGTTGCTGTATGGGGAGCGTATGCATCGCTATTTCACCAGCGTCACGGGGATGTCCACCAGATGCAAGACCTTGCTCGAGATCGAGCCTAACAGCATGCCCTGCAAGGCGCTCATGCCGCGCGACCCCATGACAATCTGATCGCAGGCCAAGGCCTTAGCCTGCTCGGCGATGCCGTGCGCGGTTTCACCTAGGTAGAGATGACGCACGACGCGCCGCCCCGCCGCAACCGCTATCGCCTCGGCCTCGGCCAAGAAGGTTTCGGCCTTGGCGCGTAACATCGCCTCGATCTCGTCATCGCGCATAAAACGACGCACCTCCCAGTCCACGATAGGTTCTTGGACATTGAGCACATGGATCTCGGTATCATCACAGGGGCCGGCACACACAAAACGCAGAGCGCGGTACGCGGAATCAGAACCATCAATGGGTACAAGCTGTCTAAACATAGTGTCCTCCGAAGGGCATACAGGCGGTGGGGATAGGTTTATTTTACGCCAGCCGCGCCTCGAAGTGGCTAGAATTAACCCCCTATTACACCCTCATATCGCTTATAGATACCCCATGAATCGCGTCTCTCTTTGTCTGGTTTTACTGTGCTTACCGCTGCCGGCGCTGGCCGCCACCGGCCCCGAACTCGCGGGCATCCCGATCGATTTCATCTTCTTCGCCCTTACCCTGTTGGGCGTAGCCGTCTTCCACCATTCCACCCTCTATGTCGCGCTCACTGGGCTGGCCAGCATCATCCTCTACAAACTCGGCTTCACCGACTTTCGCGGCATCACCGGGCTAGAGGGCCTATTCACTCACCTCGGCCACGAATGGGTCACAATCGCCAATCTGCTCGGCTTGCTGCTCGGCTTTTCCCTATTGGCCCGTCACTTTGAAGAATCTGGCATCCCCGCCATTATCCCGCGCTATCTGCCCGGCGACTGGCGTGGCGGCTTCGTCCTTCTCATCATGATCTTCGTGCTGTCCTCCTTTCTGGACAACATCGCCGCCGCCTTGATTGGCGCCACCGTCGCGGCCACGGTGTACCGGCGCCGGGTCCATATTGGCTATCTCGCCGCCATCGTCGCCGCCTCCAACGCCGGCGGCTCGGGATCCGTCGTCGGCGATACCACCACCACCATGATGTGGATCAGCGGCATCGGCCCCATGGAGGTGCTGCACGCCTATGTCGCCGCCATCCCGGCGCTGTTTATCTTCGGCATCATCGCGGCCAAGCAACAGGCCCGTTATGCCCCCATCCACGCCAGCGACACCTCCAACCTGAGCATAGACTGGGGGCGCATCGGGGTTGTCGGCCTCATCCTCGCCGCTGCCATCGGCGCCAACATCGTCGTCAACACCCAATATTCGAACATCGCCACGGCCTTTCCCTTCATCGGCGTCGCCGTCTGGGTCGCACTCTTGGCCGCCACCCCTTTCAAACGACCCGAATGGAGTCTCCTCCCCGAGGCCTTCAAGGGCAGCGTGTTCCTGCTTTCCCTAGTGCTCTGCGCCTCGATGATGCCGGTCGAAAAACTCCCCGTGGCCGCCTGGGAGACCGCCTTTGGCCTAGGTTTTGTCTCCGCCGTGTTCGACAACATCCCGCTCACCGCGCTGGCCTTAACGCAGGGCGGCTATGACTGGGGCGTGCTCGCCTATGCGGTCGGCTTTGGTGGCTCGATGATCTGGTTCGGCTCCTCCGCTGGCGTCGCCTTATCCAGCATCTTCCCCGAGGCACGCTCGGTGGGCTTGTGGTTACGCCACGGTTGGCATATCGCCGTCGCCTATGTCATCGGCTTCTTCATCATGTTGCTTACCGTGGGCTGGCATCCGAGCTAGGCGTGTTTTCGCGGGCAAGCCCGCTCCTACAATGACAGGCGGTGTGTTCGTTGGCGTAGAATACCAAGGTGATCTTTAAGGTTATCTTTTTCCCGCCCACATACCCCCGCTTGGCTCCGCCCCTTTGTCGCCTATCGCCTATGGTGGCCACAGGTCAACCGCGCCACCCTGCGCGACGACGCGATGGCCGGGCTGACCGGGGCGATGATCGTCCTACCGCAAGGCGTGGCCTTCGCCACCATCGCCGGCCTGCCGCCGCAATTTGGCCTCTACGCCGCCATGGTGCCGGCCATCATCGCCGCCCTGTTCGGGTCGAGCTGGCACCTCGTATCCGGCCCCACCACGGCGATCTCCATCGCCATCTTCGCCGCCCTGCACAGCCTCGCCGAACCGGGTAGCGGCGAATACATCCAGCTTGTCTTGACCCTCACCTTTCTGGTCGGCCTTTATCAACTCATCCTCGGTCTGGCGCGTATGGGCGCCTTGGTCAACTTCATCTCGCACACCGTGGTGATCGGCTTTACCGCCGGCGCCGCCGTGTTGATTGCCGGCAGCCAGATCAAAAACTTCACTGGCATCCCCATCCCGCGCGGCACGCCGTTCTACGAGACCCTGCATCAGCTCGTCGTCCAGTTCGCGGCCATCAACCCCTTTGTGCTGGGCATCGGTGCGCTCACCTTAGTCACGGGTCTCTTGGCGCGCAGATTCGTCCCCAAATTCCCTTACATGATCGCCGCCATGATCGTCAGCAGCGTTGTCGCCGCCGGCCTAAATATCTTCTTTGGCGGCGAAGCGATCACCGGCATCAAGACCGTGGGCGCACTCCCCGCCGGCCTGCCGCCGCTATCCCTGCCCGATTTCTCCATCGACGCCCTCAAACAAACCGCCATGCCCGCGCTGGTCATCACCTTATTAGCCCTCACCGAGGCCGTATCCATCTCACGCTCCATCGCCAGCAAGACCGAACAACGCATCGATGGCAACCAAGAATTCGTCGGTCAAGGCCTCTCCAACTTGGTCGGCAGCTTCTTCTCCGGCTACGCCAGTTCCGGTTCGTTCAACCGCAGTGGCGTCAACTTTGAGGCCGGCGCACGCACCCCGTTGGCCACCGTCTTCGCCGCCGTCTTCCTCGTCATCATCCTGCTCCTCGTCGCGCCGCTCGCCGCCTATCTCCCCACCGCCGCGATGGCCGGCATCCTCTTCCTCGTCGCCTGGGGACTGATCGATTTCCACCATATCAAGGCCATCTGGCAGACCTGTAAACCTGAAGCGATCATCCTCTGGGTCACCCTGGGCGGCACGCTAATCAACCTCGAGATGGGCATCTTTGCCGGGGTCTTGTTGTCGCTCATCATGTATCTCTACCGCACCTCGCGCCCCGAGATCGTCCCCGTTGTCCCCGCCGGGCAAGAGGGCGCCGCCGCCTGCCAGATCACCGAGGCCAAGGGTCACCCCGAATGTCCGCAGATGCGCTTCGTCCGCCTCAACGGCTCGATCTATTTCGGCGCGGTCGATCACATCCAAGGGGCCTTGCAACAGATCGACACCGATAACCTGCAACACAAAACTGTCGTCATCTACGCCCCCGCGATCAACTTCATCGATGTCGCCGGGGCCGAGATGCTGGCCCAAGAGGCACGGCGGCGGCGGCGCATGGGCGGCGGCCTCTATTTCTACGCCCTGCGTGACTCGATCCACCGTTTCCTGCGTCAAGGCGAATACCTCAAAGACATCGGCGAAGGCGGCTTCTTCCCGCGCGGCTCCAATGTCGCCGGTGCGGTCTACTGGACGCTAGACCCGGACATCTGCCGTAGCTGCAAGACACGCATCTTCAAAGAATGTCACGGCAATGTCCTGCCCGACGGCCACCGTCGCCTGCGCCTGATGCTGGCCACCGATGGCAACGCCCACAGTGTCGCCCCACGCAGCCTCGCCATCGCCCTCGCCCAACGCATGGGCGTCACCCTCGATGTCATGACCATGGTGCAACCCGGCGCGGAGCCAGAACGGGCACAGCTACGCCTCTCCCTCGTCCATGACGAGGCCGCCCACCTAGCGGTTCCCTGCAACGACCTCATCGTCGAAGGCGTTGACCCGATACGCGCCGTCATCCATGCCGCCACCCAAGCCGACACCCAGATCCTCGTTATCGGCCGCACCCCGCCCAAGGGACTGACCGATCGCTGGGTCGGCGCCCATGCCGCACGGCTCATCGACGAGGCCCCCTGCCCGGTCTTGGTCTGTCCACACGGACACGGCCTCTGGCAACGGCACATCTTGGTTGGCTATGACGCCAACCCCTCCGCGATTACCGTCCTAGAACTTGCCGCCACGCTCGCGCGCGCCACCGGCGTACCGATGACGCTGGCCACGGTCGTCAAAGCAGGCTCGCCCTCAGCCGCAGCCCTGACCCAAATGACCCAGGATGCCGCCGCAGAGTTGCGTGCCGAAGGCGTCAGCGTCGAGGTTCGCATCCTCCACGGCGCACCCGCCAACGCCCTAGCCACGCTCGCCCGCGAGATCGGAGCCGACCTCATCATCCTCGGCAAACGCCACGGCGGCTTGAATCGTCTGCTACCCAACAGCCCCACCGACCGGCTTATCGGCCTTGCCGAATGGCCGGTGTTGATCGCTAAGAGTGGCCGCTCACTCGCCGACGGAGGCCGAGGACAAAAAGCGGCTCTATGTGTCTAGAAATAGCCGTTATTCACCCGTAGGAGCGGGCTTGCCCGCGAACAGCGCTATTCACCAGCCCGCCAACAGCAGCCTTTACCGCCTTCTTTATAGGCCATGGACGGCGTGGTTTACCCATTACAAACCACATAGAGTCTTTCATTTGCTGACCACCGTGCCGCCGGCCGCCTTCCAACCCTCGATGCCGCCTTCAATGAAACGCGCCCGCAAGCCCTTGGCCTGCAAGGTATCGACCACGCTGTTGGACACCGCGCCGCCGCGCACGCAATACAGCACAATCTCTTGATCCTTAGGCAGGGTGTCGGCCCACTCTGCGATCTGCGTCGGGTCTTGCCAATGCGCGCCGGCCAGGTGTTCCGTGCTGGCCTTCATGTCGTCCGCTCGGCGCACATCCAAAAGATATTTTCCGGCCAACTCGGTTTGCAAGGTGTTGGGGGTAATCGTGCGATCCATCGTTAAGCTCCTAAAGCTAGGGTGTAGGCGAGGCCCACCAACGCACACGCGCCGATGACCTTCATGATGTCCGCCTTATAGCGCCACAAGGCAACAAAGGCGGCGATGGCGACCACCACCGACAACGCGTCAAACGGGCCCGTAAACGGTGCGGCCTCGGTCGCCTGCGGCCAAAAGGTGTGCCACGCGAAGAACACGGCGAGGTTGATGATCACGCCGACGACGGCGGCGGTGATGCCGGTCAACGGCGCGGTAAACTTGATCTCGCCGCGAGTCGATTCCACCCACGGGCCACCGGCCAAGATGAACCAGAACGAGGGCAAAAAGGTGAAGAAAGTCGCCGCCGCAGCACCGGCCAGACCGGCCGCGACGGTGCTCCCGAACACCTGCTTGGCCACGCCGCCTAGATAGCCCACCCAGGTCACGATCATGATCAAGGGGCCGGGCGTGGTCTCACCGAGCGCGAGGCCATCCATCATTTGCGCGCCGGTCAGCCATGCAAACTGATCCACGCCGCCCTGATAGACATACGGCAACACGGCATAGGCCCCGCCGATGGTCAGAAAGGCCGCCTTGGTGAAAAACTCGCCCATGTTCGTGAGCGTTTGCTGACCGCTGATGGCCCACATCGCCACCGCCCAGATCACGACAAAGGCCAGCGTCGTCACGGCAAACTTCGTCCACGAAAAACGCGCATGCGCCGGCGTCGGCGTATCGTCATCGATCAAGGCCGGGCCGTATTCTTTATTTGATGCGCCATGCCCCGCGCCACCCTTGAACTTGGCCGGCAGCCATTTTCCGCCGAGCGCGCCCAAGATGGCCGCCACCAGCACGATCCACGGAAAGCCAATCTGAAAGAAAAAGATGCCGACGAAGGCCAAGGCGGACATGCCCCACAACACCTTATTCTTCAATGCACGCGAGCCGATACGCCAGGCCGCGAACAGCACCACCGCCACCACCGCCGGCTTGATGCCGTAGAAGATCCCTTGCACCAGCGGCACATCACCGTAATTCAGGTACACCGCCGCCAAGGCCGAAAGCAACACAAACGCCGGCAGGAAGAACAACACCCCCGCCAGCAACGCGCCCTTCACACCGTGCATCAACCAACTGATGTAGATCGCCAGTTGGATGGCCTCGGGGCCGGGCAACAACATGCAGTAGTTAAGGCCGTGCAGGTAACGATGCTCGGAGATCCAGCGGCGTTTTTCGACCAACTCCTGATGCATCATAGCGATCTGACCGGCCGGGCCGCCAAAGCTAATGAAGCCCAGTTTCAGCCAATAGCCAAAGGCCTCCAACAGACTAGGTTGTGCGGGGCGCGGCAAAGTTGCAGTATCAGTCACTCTCTTTATCCTCTTTCTAAAACCTCATAAAACAAAACCCCCAGCCCGTAGGCAGGAGGTTTTGCTCGCGTCGTCAGTGTAACCGAACGTTATGTGTTTTCGTTATGTGCTTCCATCCTCGCTATACGGATAGCGCACATGGCCAAAACGGATCGCGAAGACGGCCAAGGTCAGCAACAAGACCGCACCCGCCACACCGATGATCTGCATCGTCTCCAGAGTCTTCATCTCCAAGACGAGGTAGCGCGCCATGGCAACGATCGCGATATAGATCGGGAAGCGCACCGGCAACTTGCCCGACTTGTAATACAAGCCCACCATCGCGATAACCTCTAGATACAAGAACAAGAGCAAAAGATCCGCCAAGGTCGCCACGCCCGCACCCACGATCGTCAACACCTCCGTCGCCATCGCACTGATGGTCGCCAAGGTAATCACGATCAAACCCACATGCTCTATCACGCTCAGCACGCTCAAGCACATCACTGACATCCGATTTTGTTTCATCTCCGTCATCCTCGTTTGTTTAGACCTGAGCTTTGTACCGCAAATGCGTGCAATTGGATAGCCCGACAAATAACATAGTTAAAATGCACTACGCGCGGATTAAATCATCCCATCAAAAACAGGCTAAAAACAAAAAATACATACATATCAACAAACTACAAAAAACAACGCGTACCCCCACGCACAAACCCTGCGTGACAGTTTTATTTACATCACCCGCATACCGGCGTATGGTACGCCTTCATGAAAATGACCTATGTGAGGTAAGGCTATGCAAAATCTCGGTAATGTCCTGAATATACGCACACACGGCCTAAGGGCGCTGATGGCCATCGTGCCCTGCATCTTCTTAGCGATGACACAGCCTGCAGCTGCGGACAAACCCGCCGCGAACGCCCCGCTCACCGCAAAGACACAGAAGGCTCAGAAATCGGCAACCAACGCCGCCAAGAAAAAAACAAACGCCAAGACAGCGCCTCGCGTAGAGGCCCAACAGACGGTAGCCAAAACACCCGTAACCACAGTAGCACCCGCGGCGACAACATCCACGCTGACCGCAGCGATGCCCGATGCCGTAAACGCCACCGCCACCACGATCGCGCCCTTCGTATTCATGCCCCCGTTCGCCACCCAAGCCCCGCTGCAAACACCGCCCAACGAACAGGAAATGACGGTCAAGATCACCCCCTCCGCAGAGCCTTTTATCGCTTATGCACCGGCCCCCTGGTCGCCACGCCCCAATCCTTATATCGTCCAACCGATCACCGTCACGATGGCCCCGGCAACCCCCGTTGCACCCGCGACAGAGGCGATCACCCCTGCAGGTTGGTGGCAGACCCCAGCCAACGCCAGTGTTCAGGCGAAGGTCCCAACCGCCACCCCGCTCAACGAAGCAAGCAAAGGCTTTGGCCTAGGCTCCATCCTCCCGACCATCAAAAAGGTCTATCCGACCGGCGAGAGACCCATGGTCATCGTCTCCTTCAATTGCCCCACCCAGGCACTCGGCATCACCTCCCCGACCACCAAGGCCATACGCTTTATCCTCGATTCAGGCTTTAGTGCGATCAACTCCACCGACCTCTTGCCGTGGACGCTACAGCAGGTCTGCTCCTAAACCGCTGCGCCCACAAAAAACCCGGCTCAGGCCGGGTTTTTTGTGGGCGCAGCACCCTATCGTTACTTGGTCAAGGCCAAGAACAGCTCGGGCAGGCGTTCTGGCAGGCGTTGAATGTTGTCGATGACGCTGTACTGACGACCAAAGATGTCGGCGACATACTCGTCCGCCTTCGGGTCTAGGTTGATGCAATAGGTGAAGATGCCCTCGCGATCGACCTCTTTCACCGCCTGCCGCGCGTCCTCGATGAGTAGGCGTTCATCATGGACATCGACATCGGCCGGCTGACCATCGGTGAGGACCAACAACAACTTCTTGTCCGCTTTTTTGCCGCCCAGATAGTGCGCCGCGTGGCGAATCGCCGCCCCCATGCGGGTCGAATAACCCGCCTGCATCGCCGCCAGACGGCCTTTGACGGTGTCGTCAAAATGCTCAGAGAAGCCCTTGATGTGCTGATAACGCACCTCGTGGCGGGTGTTGGAATGAAAACCGGCAATCGCAAATGGGTCGCCTAGGTGTTCGATCGCCCAGGCCAGCAATGACACCGCCTCCTGCGACAACTCCAAGATCGTCTGCTCCGACCCGGCCACCTTTTCGTTCAGCGATTCGGACAGATCCACCAACAGCAACACCGCGATATCGCGTCCATCGGTGCGGTGGCTCATATTGATGCGGGTGTCCGGTTGCGCGCCGCCCTTAAAGTCGATCAAGGAACGCAGGGCGACATCAAGGTCTAGCTCACTGCCCTCTTCTTGATAGCGGATACGCACCTTGTCTTGCGGTTTTAACAGGTCGAGCATCTTCTTCAAGCGCTTGGCCAAGGCGCCATGTTTTTGCAACAGGCTGTCGATATCGCCGGCATTGCCTGACGGGTGCAGGCCTTCATAGACGCTGGCCCAATCGGGGCGATAGGTCTGACTTTGATAATCCCACTCCGGATAATGGCGTGGCGGCAGGCCTTTAAGCTCCTCGCTCTTGTCCATTTTTCGATGTTGATCGGCGATCTCGCCTTCGTCATCCTCTTCGATAAAGCGCCACATCTGCCGGTTATCGTCGCGGTAGTCGATGACGGTATCGTCAAAATGCACCTTCGCCAGTTGATCCGTCTGCCGCCGTGTGCGTGCCACATAGGACAAGGCCAAGGTCGCAATCGCCCCAGTACTGGCCTCACCCTCGGCCATCAGGGCATGGAAACGGGCCGTAAAATCGAGCAGATCGGCATCGTGATAGCCGTGTTGCGGGTCGAGCAAGGCGCGTGACAACATCGCCAGCCGATGACGCAGACACGAGGTCGTCAACGGGTCACACGCCGCCTCGACGGGGTGCGGGTGCAAGGCCAACAAGAGCCGATGCAGGCCAGGATATTCGCGGCAGAGCAAGGTCTCGACGCGGCAGTCTTCAAAGAATTCCACCGCCATGCGCTGAAACGGACTCCAGTTATCGGCCACCTGCGTGGTCGTCCAACGGCGATGGCCGATCATGTGCGCCAACACCACGCGATACCGATCCATGCCCGTCACCCCGGCCCTATCGTCAAACACATCGGGGACGCGCAAGCCCAATTTGTCGTAATACGGGATCGGTTTACGGATCTCGTCATAGGCCGAGGAATAGGGCACGAGCTGATCGCTATCCTGCCACAGGCCACGCAGATAGAGATCTAAGCGACGCTCGACATCCATAAACAGGGTGCCATGTCGTTCGCGTTGCAAGACGGCGCGGCTGTCGGCCGATTGCACGGTGAAGTAATCGATCTGCCGCTCTGGGTGGCTGCGGTAGTTGCGAACCCCGTATTCCACCCAGTTTTTCAGACCGCCCAGGCTGAGTTGGCTGAGCAAAAACGGCGCTTGTAACAAAAAATCGGGCAGGCCAGGGCTAGGGAAGGTGGTGTGATGGCCGTGGATGGACCCCGTGGTGCGCTCCATAAAGTCGAGCGTCAGGGCGAGGTAATGCTGCATCTGTGCCTGCGTCTGCACACTGCGCGCCACCGGCGCCAGCGTTTGCAAAAAGGGGGTGATCGCCTTGCTGTTGGGCGAGCGTTGCATTTTATCGATCACCGCCATGATCTCGGGCAAGGCCGCCTCGCCCAAGGTGCTCGCTGCCGATGGCCATGCTTCGAGGAAGGCCAACATGGGTTCGGCCCCGCGCCCCAGCTTGCCAATCAGCCGCGCCGCATCGAGGTAATCTTTAATGCCTGCGCGGGTGAGGAGGGCCAAGGCCTCCTCCATCACCGCCTCAAACACCTCCTCTACCGGTTTGAACTGGGTGTCGAGTTGCACCCAATAGGCCTGCATCAACGGGTGCTGATACTCCGTAACCGGCAACGTGCCGATAGGGACAATGAGAGGGATTTCAGTCATGGCCTGTTTATCCTGAGCGGGTCATTGGGGGGGGTTACGCAAAGGTCGAATCAATGGCGTGATCCAAGGTCTCGCGGATGTCCGCGTCATCGGTGAGCGGGCGCACCAAGGCCATACGACACGCATCCTGTGCCGCCACACCGTGTTTGATTAAGGTCGCGGCATAGACCAACAAGCGCGTCGAGATGCCTTCATCCAGACCATGGCCTTTCAGGTTGCGTGCAACCCCCGCGATCTTCACCAAGCGACCCGCCATGGCCGCGTCTAGACCGGTCTCCTTGGCCAAGATCAGCGTCTCTAATTCGGCCTCGGGATAGTCGAAGTCAAACCCGACAAAACGCTGTTTGGTGGACTGTTTCAGCTCCTTCATCAACGATTGATAGCCGGGGTTGTAGGAGATGACCAACTGAAAATCGGGGTGCGCGGCGATCAACTCGCCCTTTTTATCCAAGGGCAAGACGCGGCGATGGTCGGTCAACGGATGGATGACCACCGTGGTATCTTGACGCGCCTCGACGATCTCATCGAGGTAGCAAATCGCCCCGATGCGGGCGGCCGTCGTCAACGGACCGTCCAGCCAGCGCGTGCCATTGGCGTCCAACAGGTAACGACCGACCAGATCGCTGGCCGTCATATCCTCGTTACAGGCCACGGTAATCAACGGCCGCTTTAGCTTCCACGCCATGTATTCGACGAAGCGCGACTTACCGCAACCCGTCGGGCCTTTGACCATCACCGGCAGACGCGCGGCATAGGCGGCCTCGTACAAGGCGACCTCGCGACCTTGCGACTGGTAATACGGCTCGGTCTGTATCGTATATTGCTCTGTGTTCATAGCGTTATCCTGTGAGGGTTTTAATCTGGAAATAAAAACGCCCCCAGCGTACCGGGGGCGTTCCTTACCGCTTAGCGCATAACACTAAGATGGTTTGGCACACAATTACTTATGCACGCCCAGCTTGTCACGCCAGCCCGGGAAGAGCTTGTCGGCATCGCCCGGGAAGGACTCGAAGGCACGGGCAAACTCTTTGTGCTCTTTCGCGAACTCGATCGGGTCAGCGCCGGCCTTCCAGCACTCGTAGGACTGACGCAGGGAGATCGCGCCAGCGGCCGGGGAGTCGATATGGCCGTAAGAACCACCACCGGAGGTGTTGATCACATTACCGTGGCCCAAGTTCTCGAAGAAGCCCGGCAGACGCAAGGCGTTCATGCCGCCGGAGATGATCGGGGTGGTCGGCTTCATGCCGTGCCATTCTTGGTGGTAGTACGGGCCGTCAGCCGAATCACGCTCGATCATATAGGCGATGTCGCGGTCGTCCGCCGCGCCTTCCATCTTGCCGTAACCCATCGTGCCTACATGGATGCCGGAAGCCCCTTGCAGACGGGACATCTTGGACAGCACGAAGGCGGTGTAGCCACGCAGGGCGGAAGGCGAAGTGACTGCGCCGTGACCGGCACGGTGATAGTGCAGGTACTGATCCGGGTACTGACGGCGGGCGGTGGTCACCATGCCAGGGCCGCCGACATAGCCGTCGACCAGGAAGGCCAGTTTATTGGCATCCGGGCCGAAGGTTTCCAGAAGGAAATCGGCACGAGCGAGCATTTCGTAGTGGTCGTCAGCGGTGATGTTGGCGGAGAACAGCTTGGCCTGGCCGGTTTCGTCCATGGCGCGCTTCATCGCGTCATACACCAGCGGGTAAACCTTCTTGGCCGGGCAGAACACTTGGTTGCCTTGCGGCTCGTCGTTCTTGATGAAGTCGCCACCGAGCCAGAACTGGTAGGCCGCCTTAGCAAACGGCTCAGGACGCAGGCCGAGTTTCGGTTTGATGATGGTGCCGGCGATGTAGCCGCCGTTGACGCGCGGGCGACCGAGGATGTCCCACATATCGGTGATATCTTTAGACGGGCCATCAAACAGACGCAGCATCGACCACGGCACATAGAAGTCATGCATCTTCAGGCACTTCACATCGCCCTGGCCTTGGTTGTTACCGATCGCCAAGGTCAGGAACGACACGATCATGGCGCGCCCGTCGATCATGTTGCGGTCGAACAGCTCGATCGGATAAGCGACCTTCATCACGCCTTTAGCTTCGTCGATCTCATACACCAGCGCATCCACGCCCTTAGTGAAGTCATCGGTGGTACACACCTCCACATTGGTGCCCGTGGAAGACTCGGCGGCGATGTGCGCCGCCGTTTCCAGATAGCCATAACCCGTAGCGGGCTGCATGTGATAAGCGACGAGGATGTGCCTATCTCCCTTGATTAGGTCGTCTTCTTTCAAAGACAGGTCGGCGTAGCGTGCAGATTGATCCATGAGTAACTCCAAGTAAGAGAATCGGTTGATTAACGAGACAGCCCGCGCACTATAAGACCCTGCCATCATAATGGGAATTAAAATCTTCTAATACGAAGAATAATAATTACTGATACAAGCCCCTATACGCCTCGCATAGCCTGACACGCATAGGCCAACCAATCATAGGCAATACGCCATTGACATCCCTCTGTTCGAGAGGGCCGGCCAGACATCGCCGAATGCCTCACCCACCGCACGACAGAACCCTTTTTAAGCCGCAAATTGGGTTCAGGGACGCGCACCGCCACCAAGGTCTTTTTCCAAGCGCATCACATCGCCTAAACGGTCGCCACGAAGAGAGGCGATTCGCCAGCAGCCTTACCGCCGTCCGGCGCACAGGCGGAGAGATCGTCGCGCTGCGCCAGTAAAAAATCGAGGAAGGCGCGCGCGACCACGGATATCTGCCGTCCGGCTGGATAAACCGCGTACCAATGGCGCCGGATGGGGAAATCTTTTACATCTAACACGGCGAACTGACCGGGCGCGTGCAGGGCGAGCGCATGGCAGGACAGCGCAGAGATACCGAGGTCAGCGAGAATAGCCTGCTTGATCGCTTCATTGCTGCCCAGCTCTAGACGCGGGCGAATTTCCAGCCCCTTTGCTGTGAACATGCACTCTATGGCGTTGCGGGTGCCAGAACCGGCTTCGCGCATGATCCAAGGTTCCTGTGCCAGGCGTTCAAGCGTGATGTTTTTTTGCTTCGCCAACGGGTGATCCGGCGCAGCCAAGACAACGATGGGGTTATCCATGATGGGGATGGCGATCATATCGATATCATCGGGTGGCGTGCCCAACAGGTAAAGATCATCAAGATTGTCAGCCATGCTGGCCAGCACATGTTCTTTGTTGCTGACATGCAAGGACACATCGATGCCGGGGTGCAACTTAACGAAATCGCCCAGCAGGCGTGGCGTAAAATAGGACGCGGTGGTGATCGCCATCAGCTTTAACTTGCCCTTTTTCAAGCCCTGCCGTTCGGACACCGACATGGTGTAGTGGTCGAGGATGGCGAAGATTTCTCGGCTGGCTTGCGCCAGTTCGCGGCCATCTTCGGTGAGCGTGATTTTCTTGCCCACCTGCTCCACCAGTGGCGCACCCACGATGTCGCTGAGCTTTTTCATCTGCATCGACACCGTGGGTTGGGTGAGAAACAGCGCTTCGGATGCGCGGGTAAAACTGCCGAGACGAGCGATGGACTCGAAAATCTCCAGCTGACGAAAAGTGGTGTGGTGGCGCATGATGGGCTGCCTTGGGCTAGGAGAGGAGCTGGGAATCCTAACAAATGCATAGACGATAGTCTATCGTATAGACAGAAAGAATCGATTATCACTGATGATTGCTATCCGGCATGATGCGTCCCATCGTGTCTTGCCGCTGGGGCTTGGCACGGAAACCCGACCTTATCTTTAGGAGGAATTATGGCTGCTAAGACTTACAACGCTGGCGTGAAAGAGTATCGCCAAACCTATTGGACCCCGGATTACATCCCGCTGGACACCGACCTTTTGGCCTGCTTCAAGATCACCCCGCAAGCCGGTGTGCCGCGTGAAGAGGTCGCTGCTGCGGTGGCGGCTGAATCGTCAACCGGTACTTGGACCACGGTGTGGACTGACCTCTTGACCGACCTCGACTACTACAAAGGCCGCGCCTATCGCATCGAAGATGTGCCCGGCGACGACACCTGTTTCTACGCCTTTGTGGCCTATCCGATCGACCTCTTCGAAGAAGGCTCCGTCGTCAATGTGCTGACCTCGCTGGTCGGCAATGTGTTCGGCTTTAAAGCCTTGCGCGCCCTGCGTCTGGAAGACATTCGCTTCCCGATTGCGTATGTCAAAACCTGCGGCGGCCCGCCGGCGGGTATCCAGGTCGAGCGTGACCGCCTGAACAAATATGGCCGTCCTATGCTGGGCTGCACCATCAAGCCGGAGCTGGGCCTGAGCGCCAAGAACTACGGCCGCGCGGTGTACGAATGTCTGCGTGGCGGTCTCGACTTCACCAAGGACGACGAGAATGTCAACAGCCAGCCGTTCATGCGTTGGCGTGACCGTTTTGAATTCGTGGTTGAAGCTTGCCAAAAAGCCGAGCGCGAAACCGGCGAGCGTAAGGGTCACTACCTGAACGTCACCGCACCGACGCCGGAAATGATGTACGAGCGTGCCGAGTTTGCTAAAGAGCTGGGCGCACCGATCATCATGCACGACTACCTGACCGGCGGCTTGACTGCCAACACGGGTCTGGCCAACTGGTGTCGTAAAAACGGCATGTTGCTGCACATTCACCGCGCCATGCACGCCGTGCTCGACCGCAATCCGCACCACGGTATTCACTTCCGCGTGCTGACCAAGGTGCTGCGTTTGTCGGGTGGCGATCACCTGCACTCCGGCACCGTTGTCGGCAAGCTCGAAGGCGACCGCGAAGCGACGCTGGGCTGGATCGACACCATGCGAGATAGCTTCATCCCCGAAGATCGTAGCCGTGGCCTGTTCTTTGACCAAGATTGGGGTTCCATGCCTGGCGTGATCCCGGTGGCCTCCGGCGGTATCCATGTCTGGCACATGCCTGCGCTGGTGGCCATCTTTGGTGACGATTCGGTGCTGCAGTTTGGTGGCGGTACGCTCGGCCACCCGTGGGGCAACGCGGCTGGCGCTGCGGCCAACCGCGTCGCACTCGAAGCCTGTGTGCAAGCGCGTAACGAAGGCGTCGAACTCGAGAAAGCCGGTAAGGACATCCTGACCAAAGCCGCTGCCCACAGCCCCGAACTGAAGATCGCCATGGAAACATGGAAAGAAATCAAGTTCGAGTTCGATACCGTGGACAAGCTGGATGTTGCCCACAAGTGACCTTGCGCCTTTGCGCAAGGTCATCCCGGACAGCCGCAGGGTTGATCCGGGATCCAGATAAACAATTTGAAAGGAACAAAAATGTCTGAAGTTATGGATTACAAAAGCCGCGTGTCTGACCCCGCGAGCCGCAAGTTCGAAACCTTCTCCTACCTGCCCGCAATGACCGCAGAGCAGATCAAGGCGCAGGTTTCGTATCTGGTGAAAAAAGGCTGGAACCCGGCGATTGAACACACCGAGCCCGTGTACATCATGGATTCGTACTGGTACATGTGGAAGCTGCCGATGTTTGGCGAAACCGACGTGTCAGTCGTGCTGGCCGAAGCGGAAGCCTGCCACAAAGCCAACCCGGACAACCATGTTCGTCTGGTCGGCTACAACAACTTCAACCAGTCGCAAGGTGCGGCCATGGTGATTTATCGCGGCAAGACCGTTTAAGCCGCGACGGGTGACCCAGCAGCCCCCGTCGCCCGTCGCCCGCTGGGCGCGGGGGCTTTTTGTTTGCCCACGAATGCCACGCCGAATTTGGCAAGGCATTCGCGGATGAATAAGTCTTTCTCTAAGGAGCCAGCATGAGCAATATCGTTGATCAGTACCGCATCCCCAAAGCACCCTACTACCGTCCCGTCGCCGACGAAGTCGAGCTCTTCGAGGCCGCCTACTCAGTGCGCATGCCGATGATGCTGAAAGGCCCGACCGGCTGCGGCAAGACGCGCTTTGTCGAGTACATCGCGCATAAGCTGGGCAAGCCGCTGATTACCGTGGCGTGTAACGAAGACATGACCGCTTCCGATCTGGTCGGGCGTTTCCTGTTGTCGGCGTCCGGCACTGAATGGCAGGACGGCCCGCTCGCCATCGGTGCGCGTCACGGCGCGATTGTGTATCTCGATGAAATCGTCGAAGCGCGTCAGGACACCACCGTCGTCATCCACCCGCTCACCGACAACCGCCGCGTGCTGCCGCTGGAAAAGAAAGGCGAACTGCTCCACGCCCATCCCGATTTCCAGATTGTGATTTCCTACAATCCCGGCTATCAATCGTTGATGAAGGACTTGAAGCAATCGACCAAGCAGCGTTTCGGTGGACTGGATTTCACCTACCCCGATCACACGATTGAATCTGAAATTGTGGCGCACGAATCGGGTGTGTCCCTCGAAGTCGCCGGCAAACTGGTGTCGATCGCCGAGCGTAGCCGCAACCTCAAAGGCCATGGCCTGGACGAAGGTCTGTCCACCCGGATGCTGATTTACGCCGGTTCGCTGATCGCTAAAAATGTGAATCCGCTGGCCGCCTGCCGCGTGGCCTTGGTGCGCCCGATTACTGACGACCCAGACATGCGCGACGCGCTGGACGCTGCTGTTAGCACATTCTTTTAAGCCGAGCAGGGTGGACGCAAGCACGTACTCACCCTACCTATCGAGGTGAACCATGTCGATCAATCTCGCTGACTACGCCGAACTATTAGAAGGTCTGTCGCAACACAGTCAGGATGCGCTCAACGCCAACTGGCATGACGCCACCAAGGTGTTCTCGCCGCGTGGCTTGGACACCTATCTCAAGGGCGCGGCCGCCATGCGCGGGCTGGGCAAGGGCGACACGCTGGTCGAGGCGTGGATAGTGGACGCGCCGCAAGTGGCCAAAGAAGTAGGCGAAGATGTCATCGGTGAGCTAATTACCGCCGCGCTGTCACTCGCATCGCGCACCTCGGGTTCGGTCATCGAACTGCTACTGGCGACGGCACCGACGGCGGCGAACCGGCTCGGCGATGCCGCGTTGTTCATTAATTACCTGCAATTCATCAACACCCTGATCGCCCAAGCGCCGCGCGGCGTGCGCCCGATGCTGGACAAGCTCGAAGTGCTGTTTCAGCAGCTCACGCTGGGCGGCTTGCGGCGCTGGGCGTTGTGGGGCGCGCACGCGCATCGCACCAACTACGAAGAGCAGATTCGCTACTTCAGTCTGGAATCGAAAGACTCGATTGCGATGCTGCAGAAGGAGCGTAAAGGCACGCTGCTGGTCGATGTGCAGCGCCGCATCAATATGTATCTGCGGGCACTGTGGGCGCGCGACTTTTTTATGCGCCCGACGGCGGGTGATTTTGAGACACGCGAAGGTCATAAACCCTATATCGAAGACTATCTGTTGCATCTACCGGATGCGCTCGATGATTTCACGCTTGAAGGCTTTGATCCTGTCTCGGGTCTGGAGCTTTATCGCGCCACCGCCGCGCACTGCGCCGCGCACATGGTCGAAACCAAAACCCCCATTTCCGCCGAAGCGCTCAATCCGATGCAGATGGCCGTGATTTCTGTCATCGAAGATGCGCGTGTTGAGGCGCTGACAATCCGCCGCTTCCCCGGCATGAAGCCGTTATGGGCGAAACTGCACACCGCTACACCCGCCATGACCACCAGCATGGGCGACTACCTCAATCGCCTGGCGCGCGCGCTGCTTGACGACAGCTACGCGGACAGCGACCCGTGGATTGCAGAAGGCCGTGCATTGTTTGCACAGGCGCAAGACAAACTCGACACCAACCACACCTCGTGGGACATCGGCGTGCAACTCGCGCACAGCTTTGTTCAAAAACGCATCCCGTTCAATCCACGCAAAGACCTCCTCACCGCGATCTACCGCGACGACAACCGCTACTTCTGGGAATTCGAGGAATTCGATTTCAACAAGGCGGCTGGTGCGGGCTATGACTCCGTCAAGCAGACGCGCAAATATGTCAATGTGATGGAAATGGCGAACGAAGTCGAGGTCGAAGGCGCGGGCGATGACGCACAGGAGATCTGGGTGCTGCCGACCGAGCTGTTTCCGTATGAAGACATGGGCAAGAGTTGGAACGAGCTGGAAGGTAAAGAGCCGCTGTCCGACCCCTTCCATTATTCCGAGTGGGACTACCAGATTCAGTTGGAGCGCCCCGCTTGGGCAACGGTGCAGGAAAAACGCGCCAAGTCAGGCGATTTGCAAGTCATCGACGACATTACCGCCAAGTACAAACGCGAAATCCACCGCATGAAGTTCCTGCTCGACGCGATGCAGCCACAAGGCGTGCAGCGCATTCGCAAGCTCGAAGACGGCGACGAAATCGACATCAACGCGGCGATTGCCAGCTTTATCGACATTCGTCTGGGCAACCAGCCCGACCCGCGCATCATGATGCGTAGCGTGCGCAAGGTGCGTGATTTCTCGATTTTGGTGCTGCTCGACCTATCCGAATCGACCAACGAAACCGTACACGGCCAAGAGTATTCGGTGCGCGAACTCACCCAGCAAGCCTGCGTGTTGCTCGCCGATGCCATCAACAAAGTGGGTGACCCATTCGCCATCCACGGCTTTTGTTCCGACGGTCGTCACGATGTTGAGTATTACCGCTTCAAAGACTTCGACCAGCAGTGGGACGACGCTCCAAAGGCCAAACTCGCCGGCATGACCGGACAGCTCTCCACGCGCATGGGCGCGGCGATTCGCCACGCCGGCCATCACCTGCAACTGCAACGCTCCGCCAAGCGGTTGCTCATCGTGATTACCGACGGCGAACCGGCCGACGTGGACGTGCGCGACCCGCAATACTTGCGCTCCGACACCAAAAAAGCGGTGGAAGAAGTCGCCAAACTCGGCGTGATCACGTATTGCATGAGCCTCGATCCGCGTGCCGACAATTATGTCAGCCGCATCTTTGGACAGAACAATTTTATGGTGGTCGATCATGTGCAGCGCCTACCCGAAAAACTGCCACTGCTGTATGCTGGCCTGACCCGCTGAGTTTTCCTTCGGCGAGTTCGTGGGCAGATAACGCTATGCTCATCCACGCTATACATTCGATTGACCCTCACGGATAGAAAAGGTTTTAACCCATGAGCAACACCTATGTTGGACTTCATCATGACAATCACGGCATCACCCAGCTCGGGCGCATGGTGCTCGATAGCTGGGTCTTCGGCATTCTTCCGGAAAACGAAGACTGCTCCGGCTGGGATTTAGGGCGGATGCAACTACTAATGGATAAAATAAGCGTGGAATGGGACAAATACGCCAACCTGCCCAGCCGTCTGCCGCCCGAACTTCAGCAACGCCATACCGAGATTTACGCCAAGGCGGTGGCTGCGGCTAGAACCAAAGGCTGGGATCCCGAATTGGGCGAAAACGAATAATCAGGCAAGATGTAGCCGCCGCTTGGTTTGAGCACGCCCTTCACACAGAGGCAAAGCATGGATCTTTACGCGCAACCTATCGCAACTCGTTTAACCTGGCTGTTCGACCACGCACAAAACCATGCTGCCTCTTTTGGCAGCTCGGAAACCTGGCTGGCACGCAAGCGTTATCTGGCCGAACATCCGACGGCGCTGGCGGTGCTCAAATGCATGGATGGTCGCGTCAATATTCCGGTCGCCACCGAAACCCCGATGGGCATTATTCAGCCTTTTCGCAACTTGGGCGGGCGCTTTGATCTGGGTTGGCCGCATTTGGGTGAAGTGTTGTTTGACTATGTGATGCCGAGGGTGCGCGAAGGGCGGCGCGTGCTGATGATGTCCAACTACCACTTCTCCAAAGGCGACCCACACCGGGGCTGCGCTGGGTTTAACTACGATACCGAGGCCGCGCGCGAACATACCTTCGCCATTCGCCGCCAGATCGAGCAGGTCTACGGTGCGGGGCACCAAACCGTTTATCCGCTGGTATGCGGGTTTGAAACCGACGAGGATGCGCTGATTTTGCACGGCGCAAACGGTGCCACCCTCAATGTCGCCGAGCTGACCACGACGGATATGGTACCGGCCTATTTAAGCAGCCTGTTTCCCGATATGCCGGAACAAATACGCGCCGACCTGCTGCCGCTGATTCAAGGCAACCTGCGGCATGTGACGCAGGTGCGGCAAACCAACCGCGAAATCAACATTGAACACCGCGAATGGATGATTTGCCTGGGGAGCGGCTTCGACTGGCTGCACACGCCTAACCAGGCGCTGATCATCGGCCCCTATAGCCCCGACCTCGCCGACCCGGTGCGCAAAGCGGCAGGCATTCTGCAAAGCAACATGGCCGCTGGGCGCGTTCCCGACGACGGCTTTTTACTGCTCGCTTCGGTGCCCTACCACGAAACAGGTGTTGACCGCGCCCGCGCAGAAATCAAATCGCGCTTCCTGTCCGACTTTGCCGCCGCGGCCATTACGCGGGAATTCCCGCAACTCGCAGAAAAAATGCACCGCCGCACAGCGGTGCTGAGTTGGGAGAGCCGCAAGCTCGAATTGCTCGGCTAGCCACCTGTTTCAGCAGGAATTGGCTCTCAACTCAAACGCGCCCTGCCCGGCATCGTAAACAATCCGTTACGCGCTGCCTCGCTCACCGCCAGTACGGCGGGATGCGTGATCCGGCGTTCCACCGAGATGGCAAACAAGCGTTCCCTGATTTCCTCTGTCTCGCCCAAGCGACGCACACCGTACTGCTTCTCCACACTGGCCGCACTGGCCGTCGTCGCGGGAAACACACCAACCCCCGCCTGGCCGAAGGCCTTCATCAACGCGCTGTCGTCGAATTCCCCGACGATGCGCGGCCGCAGCTTGCCGCGCTCCAGCCAGCGCATGAGCGGGGTGTGCAAGGCGCTGTCCTCGCCAGGAATGAGCAGCGGAGCGCCATCTAGGTTGCCGGGAAAATCAGCGCCCAGGCGGGTCGCCAGACTGGGCGCGGCAAAGAAGGTAACGCCGCATTCACCCAGCGGATGGCTGTAGCCTTTCACGTCCATGCCCGGCGGCAGCGGGCGGTCGGCCAGCACCATGTCCAGGCGATGAATGGCCAGTTCCGCCAGCAGGCGGTCTAGCCGGTCTTCCCGGCACACTAGTTGCACCGGCTCGGGCAGGGCTAATGCAGGCATTAGCAATTGGTGAGCAATGGACTTGGGAACAACGTTGGCAATGCCGACCCGGAACGGGAAAACACGATCGTGCATACCGCCACGCAGGAACGCCTCCAGATCCTCGCCAGCCTGGAATATCTCCTCGGCGTAGGACAACGCCAAGCGCCCGATTTCAGTTAGTTCCAGACCTCGCCCGGCGCGCCGGAACAGGCTCACGCCGAGCCGTTCCTCAAATTGTGAGATCTGGCCGGACAGGGTCTGAGGGGTGAGATGCAGTTTTTCCGCCGCGCGATTCACCGCCCCAGTCTTGGCCACGACAAAGAAATAATGCAGGTGTTTGAAGTTGAGCATGGCGCCCCTTAAATGCTCGATAAACACGAACTAATAATCATTATAATTCGAATTTTCATTATCTACAAATCAGCTAAGATTCATCCGTGTTCAGTCATTAAAGGGAAACGGCCATGCAGATGCAGATTCAGAGTCAGGGGTTCACGCTCACGGACGACCTGCGCGACTATGTCATGAGGCGCTTGTCTTATAGGCTGCACCACGGCAGCGAAACCATCACTCGGGTCACCGTGCGGTTAGCCGACATCAACGGGCCGCGCGGCGGTGTCGACAAGCGCTGCCTTATCGAGCTGCGGCTTAAAGTTGCGCCGGAGGTGGTGATCGAGGACACCGAGGCGGATCTTTATGTCGCCATCGATCGTGCCACCGAACGCGCCGGCAGCGCCCTGGCACGCAGTTTGGCGCGGCGGCGGGAATTCGCCCCCGGCTTGGCCATAGAAGTAGATAATGCAGACCACATTACACAATCAGGAAACCCAACATGAACAAAAAAATCGAGCACGGCCTGGAACATTTCATGTTCAACAGCCGCTGGCTACTAGTGCCTTTTTATCTGGGGCTGGTCGGCGGCATCGCCTTGCTATTAGTAAAATTCGTCAAGGCGTTTATCGCGCTGGTTCCCACCGTATTTTCCGGTGACAGCGGCGCTGCCCTGTTGGGAATATTGTCATTGGTGGACATCACGCTGGTGGCCAACCTGTTGATCATCATCATTTTTGCCGGCTATGAAAACTTTGTTTCCAAAATCGACACGGGTGACAATGAAGACCGTCCAAGCTGGATGGGGCATGTGAGTTTTTCCGACCTCAAGCTCAAACTGATCGGCTCGATCGTGGCCATTTCCGGCATCGAACTGCTGAAATACTTCGTCAACATCAAAGAAATCATCGCTTCACCCAATGGCCATTACGAACTGGCCTGGGTCGTCGGCATACACTTCATCCTGGTGCTATCAGGGGTGTTGTTCGCACTCATGGATCGCATCGCTGGCAGCAAGCACAGCGCTGCCGAGCACTGATTCCCGCTTTTTTCAGGAGCCCTAAAATGAAACGCATCTTCTTGTTTCTTGCCACCAACATGGCCATCGTGCTGGTGCTGTCCGTCACCATGCGTCTGCTCGGGGTCGAGCCTTACCTCACCGCCAATGGCTTGAATCTCGGCTCGCTGCTGATTTTTGCAGCCGTAATGGGTTTTGGCGGCTCGCTGATTTCGCTGGCGATTTCCAAGTGGATGGCGAAAAAATCCATGGGCGTGCGGGTGATCGAAACGCCGTCGAATTCGCAGGAAACCTGGCTGGTCGATACCGTCAAAAAATACGCGGCTGACGCCGGAATCGGCATGCCGGAAGTTGGGATTTTTGATACGCCAGAAGCCAATGCCTTTGCCACCGGCATGAACAAGAACAACGCGCTGGTCGCGGTGTCGTCCGGCCTGTTGCAGCAGATGTCGAAAGGCGAAGCCGAGGCCGTGATCGGCCATGAAATCGCCCACATCGCCAACGGCGACATGGTGACGCTGGCGCTGATTCAGGGCGTGGTCAACACCTTTGTCGTGTTCCTGTCGCGCGTCATCGGTTACATGGTGGACAAGCTTGTGTTCAAAACCGAGCGCGGCACCGGCCCGGCGTTTTTCGTCACCATGATCATCGCCGAACTGGTGCTCGGCGTACTCGCCTCGATCATCGTCATGTGGTTTTCGCGCAAGCGCGAATTCCGCGCCGACAGGGGCGGTGCCAGTCTGGCCGGCAAGCAGAACATGATCGGCGCGCTGGCGCGCTTGGCGAGCCTACATCCCGCGCCGCTGCCCGAGAAGATGGCGGCCTTTGGTATCGCCGGTGGCGGTGCTTCCGGCATCAAGCGTCTGTTCATGACCCACCCACCGCTGGAAGAGCGGATCGCGGCACTGCGCGCGGTGCAATAAATGCGCACCCAGCTGGCCGCGCTGGCACAGGTCTTCAAACGCGAATTCGCGGTGTATCGCTGCGCACTTGCCGATCCGCGCACGCCGCTGTCCGCACGCTTGTTATTGGGTGCAGCGGTAGGTTACGCGCTGCTACCGTTTGATCTGATCCCGGATTTTCTACCGGTCATCGGCCAGCTCGACGACCTCATCATCGTGCCGGGTTTGGTCTGGCTGGCGCTGCGACTGATCCCACCTGCCGTCATGAACGAATGCCGGGCGCGCGTGACCGCTCTGGAATAAACCTGAAGAAGTATTGGAAACCACTATGAATAACGCAGTCTCAATCGGCGAACCCTGGATGTGGGGCGCTTTCATCGCCTTTGTGCTGGTCATGCTGGTGCTCGACCTGTTCGTGTTCGGCGGTAAAAAGGCACACAAGGTCAGCGTCAAGGAAGCCGCGCTGTGGTCGCTGGCATGGTTTTCGATGGCGCTTATTTTCAACGCTGGCTTGTGGTGGTATCTGAACGGCACGGTCGGCGCGGAAGTCGCCGACAAGAAGGCACTGGAATTCTTCACCGGCTATTTGATCGAAAAATCGTTGTCGGTGGATAACGTGTTCGTCTTTCTGCTGATTTTCGCCGCCTTCCACGTCAAGCCGGAATTCCAGCGCCGGGTGTTGATCTACGGCGTGCTGGGCGCGATTGTGCTACGCGCCATCATGATTCTGGCGGGCGCCTGGGTAGTGCGCGAATTCAACTGGGTGCTGTATTTCTTCGGCGCTTTCCTGGTTGTCACCGGGATACGCATGCTGGTGATGGCAGAAAAAACGCCCGATCTGGAAAAGAACCCGGTGCTGAAATTCGCCCGCAAACATCTGCGTATTTCCGACGGCGATCACGGCGAAAAATTCAGCGTGATGCAGGACGGCGTGCGCTATTTCACCCCGCTGTTTCTGGTGCTGATCCTGATCGAAGTCACCGACCTGGTATTCGCAGTGGATTCCATTCCGGCTATTTTCGCGATTACCACTGCCCCCTTCATCGTCTTTACTTCCAACATCTTCGCCATCATGGGCTTGCGCGCACTGTACTTCCTGCTGGCCGACGTGGCGGATCGTTTTCATCTGCTGAAATATGGCCTGGCCATGGTGCTCACCTTCATCGGCACCAAAATGCTCATCTTGCCGTGGGTTCACATCCCGGTGCAGGTTTCGCTCGCTGTCGTGGCGACGCTGATTGGGTCAAGTGTTGTCGCCAGCTTGATTGCTACTCGTAAAAAGGAGAGTTGAAATGTGGCCTCGTTTATTTGCCGCCCTGACAGTATTGCTCGCCCTCGGTGCTTGCGCCAAGCCGCCCTACACCAATATCGATAACGCGCAACTGAAAACCCTGATCGCCCAAGGCGTGCCGATCTACGATGTGCGTCGTGCGGAAGAATGGCGGCAGACCGGCATCGTGGAAGGTAGCCGCAAGTTGACTTGGGTGGACAAGAGCGGGCAGCCAAGCCCGGAATTCATGCCGCGTTTGACCGCTGAAGTGGGCAAGAACGCCCCGCTCATCCTGATCTGCCGCACCGGCAACCGCACCGACAAACTGGCACGCGAATTGATGGCAAAACACGGTTACACCCAGGTCTACAATGTGCGTGATGGCATTACCGGCTGGATTGGCGAGAAGCTGCCCGTGACAAAAATCTGAAGCCCGCAGGAACAGAATCCATGACTGCCACGACTACGACCCCATCCAATCCGCTGATCGAGCTGACGATCACGCTGATTATTCCGTCGCTCATCCTGATGAAGTTGAGTGATCCAGAAGACCTAGGCGCGGTGAACGCGCTGCTGCTGGCGCTGGCGTTTCCGCTGGCTTGGGGGGTGCGCGGCTTGCTGCGCGAACGCAAGCTCAACCTGTTCGCCGCGCTGGGCGTGGTCAGCCTGTTACTCACCGGTGGCATCGGCTTGTTGCAACTAGATACCCAGTGGCTGGCGGTCAAGGAAGCGGCCATTCCCGGCTTGCTGGGATTCGCTGTGACCATTTCCGCTTACACCCGTTATCCGCTGGTGCGGGTGCTGCTCTACACCCCGGCGCTGATGGATGTCGAACGCATCCAAAGTAATCTGACTGAACGCGGCAATCACGCCGATTTCGAATCGCGTCTGCGCATCGCCACTTGGATGCTGGCAGGCTCATTCTTTTTCTCCGCCGTCATGAACTACTTTCTCGCTACCTGGATCGTCACCAGCCCCTCCGGCTCAGCCGCTTTTAATGAAGAGCTGGGGCGGTTGACGCTATTGAGTTATCCCATGATCGCGCTGCCGTCGATGTTGATTATGGGCGCGGTGCTGTATTACTTGGCGGGTTCGATCAAGCAACTCGCCGGACTGAAACTTACCGAAGCCATGAAAGGCCACCATGAACAGCAAACCTGAACGCGATGTAGAAAGACCCCCCCCCCGCCAAACAGATGCAGTCGCAATATCTGCCGCTGCTCACCCAGTATGGTCAGGAAGGCGTGATCGCCTCGGTGCTGGATGCCCCGCGCTGGGCTGCCGGGTCGAGCGCGTGGCCGGGCTGCCGTGCGCGGATTGCGGCGCACCCACGCGCGAGACCCGCGCCGAGCGGCCTCCAGCGCGCACATCGAATCACCCGCGAGTGCCACGACCGGCAGTATGCCGACCCGAGCCGCTGCGACTACTGCAACCCCTGACGCTACCTATAATCATGACGCACTTGACCCTCACCCGCCCCGATGACTGGCATCTTCACCTGCGCGATGGTGACATGATGGCTGCGGTGCTCCCCGCCACGGCGCGGCGCTTCGCGCGCGCCATCGTCATGCCCAATCTCAAACCGCCGGTGACCACGACGCAGCAGGCGCTGGCTTACCGCGAACGCATCCTGGCGGCATTGCCGGCGAGTATGTCATTCGAGCCGCTGATGACGCTCCACCTCACCGAGACCATGCCGCCCGAGGAGATCGCGCGGGCCAAGGCAAGCAGCGCCGTGCACGCGGTCAAGTATTACCCGGCGCACGGGACCACCAACTCCGAGTTTGGCGTGACCGATATCCAGCGTTGCTACCCGCTGTTCGCCGCGATGGAGCGGCACGACCTGCCGCTGCTCATGCACGGCGAGGTGACCGGCCCGGACGTGGACGCTTTTGATCGCGAGGCGGTATTCATTGAGCGCCATCTAACGCCGCTGGTGCGCGCATTCCCCGCTCTGCGCATGGTGCTGGAGCACATCACCACCCGTGCTGCGGTCGAATTCGTCAGCGCGGCGCCGGCCAATGTGGCTGCGACGGTCACCGCGCACCACCTGCTGCTCAATCGCAATGCGATGTTTGAGCGGGGCTTGCGGCCGCACCATTACTGCCTGCCGCTGCTGAAGCGCGAGACGCATCGCGTAGCGCTGGTCGCCGCCGCCACCGGCGGCAACCCGAAGTTTTTCCTCGGCACTGATAGCGCGCCGCATTCACGCCACGCCAAGGAGTCCGCTTGCGGCTGCGCCGGGATATACACCGCGCATGCCGCGATCGAACTCTATGCCGAGGTCTTCGAGCAGGCCGGTGCGCTTGACCGGCTGGAGGCGTTCGCCAGTTTCCACGGCGCGGATTTCTATCGGCTGCCGCGCAACCGCGACACCCTCACTCTGGAAAAGCGCTGCTGGACGGTGCCCGAGGAGATGCGTTTCGGAAAGGAAACGGGCGTGCCGCTGCGCGCCGGAGAAACGATTGCGTGGAGGCTGGCGGAATGAACTCGTACGGTATTCGTTTGCAAGATTCCACACCCCATGTCCCCGGCCACCGCGCTTTGGGCACGGCTCACATCAGGAGATAAATCATGTCTGACAACCGTAAAAGCAAAACCGTCACCCAGGGCGTGCAGCGCTCGCCCAACCGTGCCCTGCTGCGTGCGGTGGGCTTCGGCGACGGGGATTTTGACAAGCCCATCGTCGGCGTGGCGAACGCGCACAGCACCGTTACGCCGTGCAATATGGGCATCGGCGGGCTGGCTGCGCGGGCTGAAGCCGCGTTGAAAAAAGCCGGTGCGATGCCGCAGATGTTCGGCACCATCACCATCTCGGATGGCATTTCGATGGGCACCGAGGGCATGAAATATTCGCTGGTGTCACGCGAGGTCATCGCTGACTCCATCGAAACCGTGTGCAGCGGTCAGAGTATGGACGGGGTGCTCGCGCTCGGCGGCTGCGACAAGAATATGCCGGGCGCGATGATCGCGATCGCGCGCATGAACATTCCGGCGATATTTGTGTATGGCGGCACTATCAAGCCGGGCCATTACCAAGGCCGCGACCTCACCATCGTGAGCGCGTTCGAGGCGGTCGGTGAATACACCGCGCATAAAATTGACGCACACGATCTGCTGGAAATCGAGCGCCGCGCCTGTCCGGGCGCGGGTTCGTGCGGCGGCATGTTTACCGCCAACACCATGTCTTCGATCTTCGAGGCGATGGGCATGAGCTTGCCATATTCCTCGACCATGGCGAACGAGGATGAAGAAAAGGCCGTGAGTGCGGAACAATCGGCGGAAGTGTTAGTGAATGCGATTAAAAAACAAATCCTGCCGCAGCAGATATTGACGCGCAAGGCGTTTGAAAACGCGATTGCAGTGGCCATGGCGGTAGGCGGCTCCACCAACGCGGTGTTGCATCTGCTCGCCATCGCGCACGCCATGAAAGTGCCGCTCACGATTGATGACTTCGAGACGATTCGCGGGCGCGTGCCGGTGCTGTGCGACATCAAACCGTCGGGGCGTTATGTCGCCACCGATCTGCATCGGGCGGGCGGTATTCCGCAGGTCATGAAAATATTGCTCGCCAATGGCGTGTTGCACGGCGACGCGCTCACCATCAGCGGCCAGACCGTCGCAGAAGTGTTGAAAGAGTTACCGGAGCAGCCGCGCCAGGATCAGGATGTGATCCGCCCATGGAAAAATCCCATGGTTGCGCAAGGACACCTCGCCATCCTCAAGGGCAATCTTTCGCCGGAAGGATCGGTGGCGAAAATAACCGGCTTCAAGCTGGTCAAAATCACCGGCCCGGCGCGCGTGTTTGAGTCCGAGGAGTCTTGCATGGAAGCCATCCTGGCGCAGAAAATCAAGCCCGGCGATATCGTGGTCATCCGCTACGAAGGCCCCAAGGGCGGGCCCGGTATGCGCGAGATGTTGTCGCCCACCTCCACCCTGGTCGGCGCGGGCCTGGGCGATTCCGTGGGTCTTATCACTGACGGCAGATTTTCCGGCGGCACCTACGGCATGGTGGTAGGCCACGTCGCGCCCGAAGCTGCGGTGGGTGGAAATATCGCGTTGGTGCAAGAAGGCGACTCCATCACCATTGATGCCGATGCGCGCCTGCTCCAGCTCAATGTGCCCGACGAAGAACTCGCGCGCCGCCGCAAAGCCTGGCAAGCGCCCGCGCCGCGTTACACGCGCGGCGTATTGGCGAAATACGCCAAGCTGGTGTCGTCGGCAAGCCTGGGCGCGGTCACGGATTAAAGCGATAACCCATGCCTGAACCTACGCTGCCAAATCGCCTGCGGCGCTGGTTTCCCCAAACACTCAAGGCCGACCTGTCGGCCGGGCTGACCACCGCGCTGGTCGCGATTCCCGACGGCATCGCCTCGGCCATACTGGCCGGACTCAACCCGATTCACGGTCTCTACGCGCTGATGATCGGCACGCCGATTGCGGCCATGCTGGCGAGCTCGCACTTCATGGTTGTGGCCAACACGGGCGCGCTGGCGGTGGCCACCGGCAGCGCGCTGGGCGAATTTGGCGGCGAGACCAAGGTGCAGGCGCTGATCGTGCTGGTGCTGCTGGTCGGCCTCATCCAGCTTGGCCTGGGGCTGCTGCGCCTGGGCGGCCTGGTGCGTTTCGTGGCGAATGCCGTGCTGATCGGTTTCATGACCGGCATCGCGGTGCGCATCATCCTGAGCCAGCTCGGCGAATTGAACGGCTATCACGCGCAAGGCAGCAACGCCGTCCTGCGCACGCTTGACTGGATCGGCCACCTGCACCGCTCCGATCCCTGGAGCAGCGCCATCGGACTGGGCACGCTGGCGCTGATCGTGCTGCTCAACCGCACCCGCGCGGCGCAGTTGGCGATGGCCATCGCCTTGGTCGTGGCGACGCTCGGCGTGGCGCTGGCCGGACTCGACAGCGTGGCCACGCTGAACGACACCGCCCTGATTCCCGGCGGCTTCCCCGTGCTGGTGTTGCCGCAGTGGAGCTTGGTGGCGGCGGTGTTTCCGGCCGCCGCCGCGCTGGCGATCATCGGCCTGGTGCAGGGGGCGGGCGTGAGCAAGACCATTCCCAATCCCGACGGCGGCTATCCCAATATCTCGCGCGATTTTTCCGCCAAGGGCGTGGCCAATATTGCGTCCGGTCTGTTTCAGGGGATGCCGATCGGCGGCGCGATGTCGGAAACCGCGGTCAGCCTGAAGGCCGGCGCGCGTTCGCGCTGGGCTGGTATTTTTTCAGGCGGCTTCATCATCCTGGCGGTGTTGCTGCTGGCGGACGGGGTCGGCTATCTCGCCATGCCCGCGATTGCCGCCTTGCTGGTGATGGCCGGGATCGAGGCGATCAAGCCAGCGCGCATCGGCGATGTCTGGCATTCCGGCTGGGAACCGCGCGTCATCCTGCTGGCGACGTTTATCGCCACGCTGCTGCTGCCGGTGCAGCAAGCGGTGTTCATGGGGGTGGCGCTGTCGATGCTGCATTATCTGTACGCCTCGTCGGTGGACGTGCGCACGGTCGGCATGACGCCGCTTGCCAACGGCTCGTTCGCCGAACACCCGGCGCCGGCGCAGCTGCAACCGGGGCAGACCGTGGTGCTGGCGGCGTATGGCAGCTTGCACTTCGCCGCCGCCGCCACGCTGGAGAATAAATTGCCTGACCCGGCACCCGGTGCCTGCGTCATCCTGCGCCTGCGCGGCGTGCAGCGCGCGGGCAGCACCCTGGTGACGGTAATCGAGCAATACGCGCACACACTCCGGCGTGGCGGCGCGACCCTGATGCTGGCCGAGGTGAGCGCGCCGCTGTATGCCCAACTGGTGAAAACCGGCACCGTCGAAATCTGCGGTGCCGAGCGGGTGTTCATCGCAGCGGCCGATGTCTTCGCCGCGACTCGCCGTGCATTGCAGGCGGCGGCAGACAACCGGTAAACTCGCCCCATGCCTATCAATATCGACTCTCCTATCGTGCGCCGTATCGCGGCGTTTGCCTTTCTCGTTCTCATCATCGGTTTGACGTTGTGGGTGTTGTCGCCATTTTTTGCCGCGCTGGCGTGGGCGGGCATTCTGGCTTATGTGACCTGGCCGCTGCACCACCGGCTGCGTAAAAGGCTGGCCGGGCGCGACACGCTGGCGGCGCTGTTGATGACGCTGGGGGTTGCGGCGACCTTGCTGTTGCCGCTGATATGGGTGATGTTTACCGTCGTCGGCGACACCGCTTCAGTGTCGGCGATCATCAATCGCTTGGCGACCGAAGGCTTGCCACCCTTACCCGCAAACATGCACGCCTTGCCGGGCGGCGAATGGCTGGCCGCACAGTATCAGCGGGTGCAGGGCGATCCGGAATGGGTGCGCACGCAACTGGCCACGCTGGGTCTGGCCGATGGCAGCGCACTGAAAATGCTGGCGGGCGGGGTCGGCCGCAATGTGGCGAAATTCGGTCTGGCGGTGTTTACGCTATTCTTTTTATACCGCCACGGCGACGACATTCTGGCGCAGTTTCGCGGTGTCGCCGCGCGCTGGCTGGGCGATGTGGCGCACAGCTACATCCACTCGGTTGGCGTGACGGTGCGCGCGGTGGTATTCGGCATTGTGTTGACCGCTTTGGGGCAGGGCGGACTCGCCGGGCTGGGTTACTGGGTGGCGGGGATCGAAGCGCCGGCACTGTGGGGGGTGATTACCGCCTTGGTTTCGCTGATCCCTTTCGTCGGCCCAGTGGTGTGGATTGGGCTGTCGCTGAGCTTGCTGGCACAGGGCGACACCCAGGCCGCGTTGGGGCTGTTCCTTTGGGGTGCGCTGGTGGTGAGCTGGGTCGATAACCTGATTCGCCCGCTGGTCATCAGCGGGCCGACGCGGATTCCATTTTTGCTGGTGTTCCTCGGTGTGCTGGGCGGTGTCAATGCGTTCGGTCTGATCGGCCTATTTCTGGGGCCGGTGTTGCTGGCGGTGTCGGTGGCGATCTGGCGCGAGTGGCTGGGGCACGAGCGAGCAGATTGATCGGGGTGATTTTCGAGCATGACAACCAACGGAGGCGCGCTCTCAGGTAAAATCCTGACTTGCGCAAGACAACAGCGAGACACAAACATGAGTACACCCTTGGTTGGCGTGGTAATGGGTTCTTCCAGCGATTGGGAGGTGATGAAGCAGGCGGCGATGCTGTTAAAACAGCTCGGTATTCCGTTTGAGACGCAGGTGGTGTCGGCGCATCGCACGCCGGACTTGCTGTTTGAGTACGCGACAGGCGCTGAGTCGCGTGGCCTCAAGGCCATCATCGCGGGCGCGGGCGGGGCGGCGCATTTACCGGGGATGCTGGCGGCTAAAACCATCGTGCCGGTGCTGGGCGTGCCGGTTCCGTCGAAGTATCTCAAGGGCATGGATTCGCTGCTGTCGATTGTGCAGATGCCCAAGGGGATTCCGGTTGCGACCTTTGCCGTGGGCGAGGCGGGCGCGGCCAACGCCGCCCTGTTTGCAGCGGCTTTGATCGCACGCTATGACACGGCGTTAGCGCAGCGGCTGCATGACTTCCGCCGGGCGCAGGCCGATTCGGTGATGGCGATGGGGCTGCCGGATGTCGAATAAGCCCGCGCCCATGTTGCCGATTTTGCCGGGCGCAACCCTCGGTATTTTGGGCGGCGGTCAGTTGGGGCGCATGTTCACGATGGCGGCACGCACCATGGGCTATCGGGTGATCGTGCTCGATCCCGACCCCGCCAGCCCGGCAGGGCAAATGGCCGACCTGCATGTGCAGGCCGACTACACCGACCACGCGGCACTGCGCCGCATGGGGCAGGCGTGCGCTGCCGTGACGACCGAATTCGAAAATATTCCGGCGGCCAGCCTGATCGAGCTGGCGAGGGTTTGCCGGGTATCGCCCGGTGCAGCGGCGGTGGCCATCGTGCAGGATCGCAGCCACGAAAAAACATGGCTGCGCGAGCACGCGTTTGCCACTGCGCCGTTTGCCATAGTCAGTGCCGCATCCGATCTAGACGCCGCGCTGGCGCTCACTGGAACCCCCGCCTTATTGAAAGTCTCGCGCTTTGGCTACGACGGCAAAGGCCAGGCCAAGGTTAGCAGCGTGGCCGAAGCCCGCGCCGCGTTCCAGGCCTTTGGCGGCCAGGCGTGCGTGCTAGAAGGCTTTGTGCAACTGGAATGCGAAGTCTCTGTCGTGCTGGCACGCGCCGATGACGGACGCTGCGCCCTGTTCCCTCTGGCCGAAAACCAACATGTCAATGGCATCCTCGACATCAGTATTGTTCCCGCCCGCGTAGCCGATGCGCTGATGCAGCAGGCCTGCACGATGGCGCGTGAGGTGGCCGAGCAACTGGCCTATGTCGGCGTAATGGCGGTCGAGTTTTTTGTCGCCAATGGCCAGTTGCTGATCAACGAAATCGCGCCGCGTCCGCACAATTCCGGGCATTACACCCTAGATGCTTGCGTGACCGACCAGTTTGAACAACAGGTGCGGGTGCTGGCAGGGCTGCCGCTGGGCGACACGCGCTTGCTGTCGCCGGTGGCGATGGTTAACATCTTGGGTGAGCGCTGGCAAACGCACAGCCCACGCTGGGAAACGCTGCTGGCGCACCCCGCCATTAAGCTGCATTTGTACGGTAAAGCCGCCGCCCGTCCGGGACGCAAAATGGGGCACTTCAACGTGCTGGACATGGACAGCGCCGCTGCCCTGGCGCTGGCGAAACAGGTGCGTGACGCGCTATAGCTGGATCGCCCTGCGGTTGCTATAGAAGCGCCCTTCAGGTTTACCTGATGTCTCTTTTTCTTGGGCCGGGCTTTTTGGGGGACGGTGACAAGCCCGTCAAATAGGGCTGGATCTCTTCACAGACTCGGGCACCGTCCTTAAGTAAAAAATCTAGGAACATGCGCGTCGTCGCCGACAGCTTTTTGCCCTTCAGGTGTACGGCATACCACTGCCGATGCAAGGGAAAGTGCTCCACATCCAGCACGGCGATGAGGCCGGTTTTCAATTCGAGACGCAGGTTGTGGATGGAGAGCACTGAGATGCCCAACCCGGCCATGACGGCCTGCTTGATCGCCTCGCTGCTGCCCAGTTCCATGTAAGTCCGAATCGCCAGCCCGTGCTCGGCAAACAGGCGGGTGCGCGCCGCGCGCGTGCCGGAACCCGGCTCGCGTGACAGAAAGCGCTCCTGCACGAGTCGCTCCAGCGGAATGCTTTTCACCCCCACCAGCGGATGATCGGGTGGCGCCACCACGACCAGGGGGTTGTCCAGAAAATGCGCCGTCTCTAGGTCGAGGTTTTCGGGCAGGGTTCCCATGATGACCAGGTCATCCATGTTTCTCTCCAGCCTTTCGAAAATTCGCGTCTGATTGGTGACCGTCAGGCGGGGTTCAACTGCCGGGTGCTCGCGCAGAAAGACACCGAGCAAGTGGGGCATGAAGTATTTCGCGGTGGTGATGACCGCGAGGTTGAGCGGCCCCCTCACCCCTTCTTCGAGCCCTGTCATGTCCTCATCCAGCACCCGCAAGCGATCAAGTACATCACGGCAGGCCTCGAACAACTCCTTGCCGGCTTCGGTTAGAAAAATGCGCTTGCCCACTTGTTCAACCAGGGGCATGCCCACGCTTTCCCCCAGGCGCTTGACCTGAATCGATACCGCCGACTGGGACAGAAACAGCTCTTCTGCGGCACGGGTGAAGCTCAAGTTCCGGCCGAGGCTGTGGAAGATGCGCATCTGGTTCAAGGTGACGTTACGTAATTTCAATCATTTACTCCTGTATATGGATTCCATCTAAACAATTAACTTTTTTTCAATGCCAGACCTGTTTACAGTCCTGCCGTCGGCTCCATCGGGTTCGACAGCGTGCGGAGCCGGCTCGGGGTGGGTTGTCGCATTCGGGTGCAGCTCTTTGATTTTATCACGCGCTTGCGGTTTTTCTAATTCAGGAGATAGGGCGTGGCTGGACTTGAGTTTCAGTATGTTACAGGTTGGCATCAACAGCGCCGCAGGCTGAGATGCCCGGTTTGCTAATCTTGTGGGCGCTTTTGCCCTGCCATGAAGGGGCGCGCAAATGGATTTGAGTAATCTGCTGATTCCGGCGGTGCTGTTTTTTGCCCTGGGCTTTCTGGCGCAGGCGGTCAAGTCCGACCTTAAGTTTCCGCCTGATCTGGCCAAGGCGCTGTCGATTTATCTATTAATTGGCATCGGCCTTAAAGGCGGGATCGAGCTGGCGCACGCCGATCTGGGCGAAGCGACGCAAGCGGTGGCCGCCGCGCTGGTGCTGGGTCTTGGGCTGCCGATTGTGGCCTATGTTATTTTGCTGGCTGGGCGCATCGACAAGCTCAACGCCTCGGCCATTGCCGCGCATTACGGCTCGGTCAGCGCGGGTACGTTCCTGACCGCAATCGCCTACCTCAGCGCGCAGCAGATCGAGTACGAAACCTATCCGCTCATCATGCTGGCAATCATGGAATCGCCCGCGATTATTATCGGCCTGTTACTGGCGCGATTCTCGCGTGGCAGTCAAGCGCACGACGCAGAAAATGCCCGCGAAAATCACATGGGCGAACTGCTGCGCGACGCGTTTACCAACGGCAGCGTGATGCTGTTGTTCGGCGCGATGGTGGTTGGCCTAGCGGTCAAGCCGTCGTCGCTTGACACTATTACGCCGTTTTTCGGCACGCTGTTCATGGGCGCACTGTCGCTGTTTTTGCTGGAAATGGGTATGGAAGCCAGCAAGCGCATTGGCGAGTTCAAGCGCGTCGGCGGGTTTTTGGTGGTGTTCGGCATTCTGATGCCCCTGATCGGCGGCGCGGCGGGTTTGCTGGTCGGCCACTATTGGCTGGGATTTGGCGAAGGCGGTGTGTTGCTGGTGGCGGTGCTGGGTGCGTCGGCGTCGTATATCGCAGTGCCGCCCGCCATGCGGCTGGCCATTCCGGAAGCCAACCCGTCCTATTATTTAACGCTGTCGCTCGGGGTGACGTTTCCGTTCAATGTCATCGTCGGCATCCCGCTTTATCACTATCTTGCCGCCCGCCTGACGGGTGCCTAAACACGCTGATTTCAAGAGAGGAATTCCATGCCGCCCCTTTATCCGATGAAACTCATCAACATCGTCGCCAACATCACGCTGGAGGAGCGGCTGGTTGATATCGCCGAGGCGCACGAGGCCTCCGGCTATACCGTGCTGGACGCGCGCGGCGCGGGCAGCGCGGGCTTGCAAACCGGCGCGCTGGATGGCGAAAGCAACATTTTGTTCCTACTGCTCGTGCCGGAGTCCAAGCTGGACCAGGTGTTGGCCGATGTTGAAAAGCTGATGAAGCGTGGCCACCACCTAGCGACCTTTGTGTCCGATACGCAGGTACTACGGCGCGAGAAATTTGACTAGTGAGCCGCGTCAACCCATTTACCAAAGTAAATGGTAACAATAAAAACTATTCGTTTTTATTCATGCGCCAAGACCCGTATATTTCATCCTAAGTGCAGAAGATGTAAATACCCTGCACCCCGACCCAACAACGAACCGTTGAAGCATAAGGAAAACATCCATGAGCCAAGCGACACCAGACACCCAAACAGAACGTATGACCGGCAGCGAGGCGGCGATGGCTCGCCGTCGGGCACTTTCCTTACATGGAAAAGCGGGTTTGACCGGTGGTAAAGCCCCGGCAAGCAGCAGTGCCACCCAAGCACGGCTTGCGGCGCAAAAAGGAAATGCTTCGCCTAGCTCGGTTTCTGTGCCGGCTCCGACTACAGCTGTGGCTGTGGCCAGTGCGACGCCCTCCGAGTGCGGTTGCAAACGCAGCGAGTCTTCCTCTGCCACCGTTGAATATGCGAAATCGACGTTGACTCTGGATCCCATCTCGGCCGCCCAGCAACGCCGCATCGACCAGTCTTTGCGAGGCCGTGGCGATGCGCCGGCTTGCCGTCCCTGCGGGCGGATGCAGCCAGAGCCGCCCAAGGTCGAATTCGGCACGACGCTGGCCGGTACGCCGGTGAGCGGCAACCAGATCGAACGCACTGCCAGCGTGACGGGCAATGAATCCGGTAGCTGCCGTGCGATAACCGGCACCGAATACATTGGCACCGAACAATTTAGCCGGTTTTGCAAGTCGGTGCCTGCACCGTCCCCTGCCAAGGTAGGGGCCAGCAGCACCAGCCGGGGCGGTCGCGTAACCGGCACCGAAGTGGGGCGCAGCGAAAAAGTGACCGGCGACGAGACCGGCACCTGCAAGCGCGTGACCGGTACCGAATATATCGCCGCCGAACAGGCCGGTACATTCTGCGGCACCTCGCCCGAGCCGCGTCCGGAAAAGGCCGGCTTCGGTATGACGGCCATGAAAAACGCGATTAGCGGCAGCGATCTCGCTCGCGAGAACGCTGTGACGGGCGGCGAGCACGGTGCAAATCGCGCCATCACAGGCAGTGCGTATACCAACGCCAGCCCCTTTCGCAGTAAGTCGGGAAATGCGCCAAAAAAGGTGGAAACCAGTCACACGAGCGTTGGCGGAGCGGTGAGCGGCACCCAACTGGGGCGCTCATCGAAAATCTCCGGCGCTGAGCAAGGTGCTTGCAAGCGTGTGACGGGTTCTGATTACCTGAGCGCCGAGGAGTTTGCTTCGTTTTGCCGTGCAGAGCCTTACCAGTCACCAGCCAAGGTCGGCGTGTCGCGCACCGTAAAGGGGCAAGAAGTCTCGGGTACGCAGGTTGGGCGCTCGTCCAGCGTGACGGGTGACGAATATGGCGCCTGCAAGCCGGTGACGGGAACGGCTTATATCGGTGCCGATCAGTACGCTGATTTTTGTGCCACCCGAGTGGTCGCTGAAGCGGCCAATCGTGAGCGTCTGGGTCGTAACGCCGAGTTGACCGGCATCCAGCCAGGACCGGATGCCAAGTTGACCGGCAATACACGGGGCGAGTGTCAGACCGTGAGCGGTTCACCCTATATGGGTGAGGTTCAGCAGGCTACCGCTTGCGGTCGCCCGGCTATGGCAACGCATTACCGCGCGCGTGGCCCGGAGGGTATGACGCAAAGCCCCGGCGTTTCTGGCAATGCGATGGATGCGTCAGGCAGCCGTCAGCCGGGTGATTTCTCTGTGATTTCTCCGGCACGCTCGGCTCAGGACAGTGAAACCCGGCGCATCACCGGTAGCGCCTTTGGTGGCACGGGTCGCATCACCGGTTCGCTGGCACGCGCTGCCGGTCTGGTATCGGGTACGCCTGAATTCCGTTATCGCGATGGCGGCGAACCCGCAGTCGCTGTGGCCGCTGCTGTGGTTGCAACCGAACCCGCGCCGGATCGCATTACGGGTGAAGGCCGCGAGCGCAGCGTCACAGGGGATGCATGGGATCGTAGCGGTCGCGTGACGGGTACCGAAGGACGTTCCGCGACGAGTCGTAACCCAACTCAGCGCGGTGAGTCGCGCGGTAGCGTCATGAATGCCAGGGTCAATCGTGAAATGGAGCATCCGGCGCTGGCGCCCGGCCGAGTCACCGGCAGCAGCGGCAACAGCACGGCTGGCTCAGCGGTGACGCTGTCTGGCGGCGCACGCGGCTAAGCCGCACATAGCGACGGAACGACGACAATGGATACCCGTAATCGCCAGAAGCTCGTGCGCAAGGTCAGCCCCGTCGCCCCGGTGGGGATGGCGATGCCGAGCTGGCCGCAACGCGTGAGCTTCTGCGTGCCCGGCATGGTGCCCGACAGCAACGGCGAGTGTGTAAGCGCCTTGTGTGCGGCGCGTGCGCACCCGCTGGCCGACCAAAGGCAAAACACGCGCATGGCGGACTACGAACGCCGGGTGCTGGCGCGTTTCGATGACATCGTGCCGACGCTCAAGCGGATTTCGGCGCGGCAGCATGAAGCCGATTTCGAGACGCAGGCGCAGCAGATTGCGCGCGAGCGTCTGGGTTTTGCGCTCGATGAAACCGTGCTGGCGGATGCCTGGGTGAGCGCGCTCGACATGCGCAAGCTTTATGGCGCCAGCGTATTGCATACCTTTCTCGATCTGGCACGGGAAGCTGGCGCGCAACAGGATGGCAACGCGGAAGCAGCGGCGATGACGCGGTTCTTCATCGAATGCGGTTTCCACGAAGTGGACGTAAGTGCCTGTGCCGATGGCCGTCTCAAGGGCTTGTTGCAGTACATCCTGCGTCTGCCGCAACAGGCGGTTCGGCGGCACAAGTCTTACGCCGGCACCCTGTTCGATATCGAGCAGAACGTGAAGCAGTGGACTGAGACCGAATTGCGGCGTTTTCGCGAAGGGGTGCCGACCTTGCCGGAGTCAGGGACACGCTATCTCAAGATTGCGGTGTACCACTTCAGCAGCTCGGATCCGACCCACGAAGGCTGCGCGGCGCACGGCAGCGACGATCACCGCGCCGCGCAGGCAGCGCTCGATCGGCTGGTGGCTTTTGGCACCGCGATTGAAAACGGTTTTTGCTGCGGCGCCTCCATCGCCACCCTGCTGATCGGGCTGGACACGGACAACGACGCCATCCGCGTGCATGTTCCGGATGCGCAGGGCGGCATGAGCCTGGAGTGTGTGATCGACAACATAACATTGTATCAGGCGACGGCTGAGTGCGCCGCGCCGGAGGCGCTGAGACAGTTGGGGTCGGTCGTCGATGAGACGGCACGGCGGTATGGACGCAGCGCGCCAGAGACGGGCATGCGCCGACTGATCGAGCGTTTGCTGGCAAACAACCTGGCGCAGATCGACTACGTCTGCACGCACCACCAGGGGCGCTACGCAGACATCGGCCATGCCGAACGCTTCATCAGCATTGGCGATGGTTTTGAAGAAGTTCACCTGCGCAATCTGGCCTATTTTGGCCACATGTATACGGTTGAAGAAGGCGCGGCGGACATGGATGTGGGCATCAATATTTTTAGCCGCTTGAACGTGGCGCGCGGTTTGCCGATTCCGGTCGCGATTCACTACCGCTACGACAGTCAGGTGCCGGGATCGAGGGAACGCACGGTGGCACGCTGCCGCCGCGTCAAGGCCGCGATCGAGGCGCGTTATCCGGATTTGATGCGGGATGGCTGGCTGGTTTTTGGCATGAGCGCGCAGGCCAAACAGCCGGGCAGCGACCTGGAAACAGTGGCAGACAACGACATAAACGCACATGGGCATTGAGGTGAAACGATGAAGATCATGCAAGTGGAAAAGACGCTGGTTTCGACCAACCGGATACAGGAAATGGGGCATCGCCCTTTGCTGGTGGTCAAGGAAAAAAGTGGCGGCATCCCAAGTGTCGCGGTGGATGCGGTCGGCTGCATCCCAGGCGACTGGGTGATTTGCGTCGGCAGTTCCGCCGCCCGCGAGGCAGCAGGTAGCAAGGATTTTCCGAGTGATCTCACCATCATCGGGATCATCGATCACTGGCAGGAGTCCTGACATGGAAATCATGCGTGTGGTGTCCGATCTGGTGGCGACACGCCGAATTAACGGCCTGACCTGCGCATCACTACGCGTGCTGGCAGACGAAAAAGGCAAGCTGTCGGTGGCGGTTGACCCGGTCGGCATACCGCCGGGGAAATGGGTTTTCACCGTCGGTGGCTCGGCGGCTCGATATGCCGCTGGCGATTACAAGGTTTTAACCGATCTGACGATCTGCGGGATCATCGATCAGTGGAAAGCGGAGTAAACGCTCCGCAAAGGTGGCAAGTAAAGTTTCATTAACTGTTTTTTAAGGAGAAGTATCATGGCGAGTGGAATGACAGGTATTGCTTTGGGCATGATTGAAACGCGTGGTCTGGTTCCCGCTATCGAAGCGGCGGACGCAATGACCAAGGCAGCAGAAGTGCGTTTGATTGGTCGCCAGTTTGTCGGTGGCGGTTATGTGACGGTGCTGGTGCGCGGTGAAACCGGT
>QYQG01000095.1 GCA_007280375.1 Betaproteobacteria bacterium | reverse complement strand
GTGATCCCGCGCCTGATCGGGACGCACGAGGTTTACGCCTACGAATTCGGCGGCAGCCTTGGGCGCGTCACCCCGGACCGCTATTGGCGCGACGTCGGCACGCTGGACGCCTATTACGAGGCGAACATGGACTTGCTGAAGGCGAAGCCGCCGCTAAACCTGTACCAGCGCGACTGGCCGATCCGCACCTACCACAGCCAAAACCCGCCGGCGCGGATGGTGCCCGGCCCGGACGGCAACGACGGGCTGTTGGCCAACGCCATCTTGGGCAGCGGCACGGTGATTTTCGGCGGCGTGGTGCGGCATTCGATTTTGTCCTCCCGCGTGTATGTGCGCCAGGACGCGGTGGTGGAGGACGCGCTGCTGTTCGACAACGTCACCGTCGGCGCCGGGGCCAGGCTGCGCCGCTGCATCGTCGACAAGGGCGTCCACATCCCGCCCGGCGAGACGGTCGGCATCGACGCGGCCAAAGACGCCGCCCGCTTCGCCAGTTCGGAAAAGGGCGTGGTGGTGGTGCCTAAGGATTATCGGTTTGGGTGAGCGCCGAGCGAGGCGTGGCGCGTCCTAGGCGGGCCGGGCAAGCTTCTTTTGCAGCCAGGCCTTGAACTGGATGCTTTCGATGGTGTTGCGGAAATCGCCTTTCTTGTCGTCCCACGAGCCCGACCGCGCCGCCCCGTCGCCTTGCCGGTACTCGGCGGCCAAGGCCAGGCGGGCTTCCGGCGCAAGCGCCCGCGCGGCCTCCTTGGCCCGCTCCAGCGCTGCCCGCCCGTCCCTCGCCTTGGCCCGCTGTTCCGCCTCGGCGCGCCGGGCCGCGGCCGCCGCCGCGCGGGCCTGCGCCTTCAACGCCGCATCGAACGCCGGCGGCCCGGGATCGGCCCCGCTTTCAAACACGCTGCGCAAATAGCCCGCCGCCGAGCCTTTGACCTGCCCGGCTTGAATCCGCGCCTCGACATACTCGACCGCGGCCAGCACGCGGGCCTCGTCCTGCTTGAGCCATTCCTTCGCCAGCTTCGCGCCGATGCCCAGCCCGCGCAGGCGCTGGGACAGCGCGGATTCAGCGACATCGGGCGGCGCCTCTTGGGCGGCGGCCTGCGCTGGCGGGGCTTCTTCTTTGGCGGAGAACGTGAATGTCAGGTGGGTGACATTGCGCCCGGTCTTGCGCTGGGTGTAGCTGGCGCTCAGGTCGGAATGCGCGTTGATTTGCGACAGGGCCACGTCGATGACCCATTTTTTGAAATCAAACAAACGCGGGTAGTCCTTATCCACCATCAAGGTTTTCTTCAGCCATTCCAATTCGACTTCCCGTCGCCCGACGCTGCCCCACTGGATCAACAACTCATAAAGCCGGATCGCATACGTGCTGGTCATCTTCGCCACCTTTTCCAGCTTATAGCGGGTGAACTCGACTTCCAGACGGGTAATGTAAGGCACCATGTCCTGGGCGAAGCGAAACTGAATAGCGCCTTCCCCATTCAGATATTTAACGGAGGATACCCAGCGCACCTCCAGCATGTCTTTTTTGCCGGTCTTAGGGTTAATGTCATACAAGACAACATAACGTCGAAACAGCGTCTGCGCCGCTGTTTTGACTTGTTCGTAGGCTTGGTTTTCCGGGACATCAAACATTGCGGCGTAGTCGGTTGCCAAAATCGTCAGCAGATTGTCTTCGCTCAAGCCGGTTTGTGTCCGCCGCGCCTCGACGATGGCAAGCAGAATGATGCGCTGCTCCGCCAGGGTGAGGCGGTAGCTGGCCTCGACCAGCCGGTTCGATTTCACCACTAACTCGTTTTTGTTGCCCATGGCGGCTCTCTGTGTTTAAAGCCGCACAGTAGCATAAAAACGAGAAAAAAATCTAGCTCGTTAAATAGTCGGAATCCCTCGTCTTATAAGTCGGAATCCCTCGTCTTATAAGTCGGAATCCCTCGCCTTATAAGTCGGAATCCCTCGTCTTATAAGTCGGAATCCCTCGTCTTATGACCGCTGCAAGCCACGGCCCGCGCGGCCTGCAGCCGACGCAAAAGCTTTAAAAGCTTGTTGTCTCTTAAAAAAAACAACAAAAGGGCCTCGCGGCGCGTGTTGGTGTTTTTTTGCGGAAACCTGGGAGAATGCGGGCAGCCGGGCAGGAACCGGCGGAATCGGCGGGCAAGCGAAAAAAGGCCGGCCAGCACAATCAAATTAGCCGCGCCCGCATGTCAACGGGCAAGCGGCCACCTGACTAGCAAGGTGCTTCAGCCGAGCGGAAAAGCGCGTGGCTTTTAGTGGGAGCGTTTTCGCTAACGCACCTGCTTTTCAAGCTTGATTCCAGCATTTTTCAATGAACCGAAGGATCTTGCCAATCAGGAGCGGCCACCCAGCCCCGCAACGAAAACCCAGGCCACGCGCCAATCCAAACGACCGTTTGGACACGGCCGCACAAGACCGTTAAAAGGATCGGAAAAATAACGAAAAACATGTACAATACAATAACTTAAAGTACTATTTTTACTCAGAGCGCCGCATTTCCGTGAAAACCGTCGCCTATCTGCGGGTGTCGACCGGCTCGCAGGACGTCGGCACCCAGCGGCTGGCCGTCCTCGACTACGCCCAGCGCAACCAACTTAAAGTCGACATGCTCATGGAGGTGCAAGGCTCCTCGCGCAAGTCGCAGCGCGAGCGCGGCATCGACAGCCTGTTCGGCAATTTAAAGCCCGGCGACCTGGTGCTGGTCAGCGAGCTGTCGCGGCTGGGGCGCAGCCTCGGGCAGATCATCCAAATCGTCGACGACCTGATCAAGGCGGACGTCCGCCTGGTGGCCATCAAGGAAAACATCCGCCTCGACGGGCCGCAGGACATCCAGGGCAAGGTGATGGTGGCCTTGTTCGGGCTGTTCGCCGAGATCGAGCGCGACTTGATCTCCGAGCGCACCCGCGAGGGCATGGCGGCGGCCAAGGCGCAAGGCCGGCTGGCCGGCCGGCCCAAGGGTTCGCGCAACCCGTCCAAGCTCGACGGGAAGGAGCCGGAAATTCAGCGCCTGCTCGGCAAGAAGGTGCCGAAGACATCCATCGCCAAGATCATGGACGTCTCGCGGACGACCATGGAGCATTTCATCAAGACCCGCAAGCTGGCTGTGTAAGCGGTCCCAAGCGGCTGTGATAGCGGTTTGCTTATGCACACCATCAGAAACAAGCTGTTTCAAAATCCATTAAATTCGTGTACAAATTAAAGCCGCGGGCGGTGTGCGCGCCGGTGCCGGCCAAGCCGGCCGGCCATGTAAACCGAATCAGCGCGTTGCGGCTTTGGCCTGCGCCTTTTGCGCGGCCTCGCAAAGCCCGGCGGGTCGTCCACTATTTTTTTCCGGGGAGGGTGTGTCATGTCGAAATATGCAACGCTAGGCGGTAGCCAAGGCTTGTTTGGCTTGAAATTCGTCAAAGCCGGCGCGGCGGCGCTGGAAAACTTCATCGCGACGGGCTTCGGCAGCCGCGGCGGTCCCAACAAGGTGTCGAACAAACTGAAAAGAAGCCCGATGTCTTATCTCGCCAGCGGTTCGCCGACGCCGGAATACTTCCTGGCGACCGGCCTGCGCAGCCGCGGCGGCCCCAACAAGGTCTCCAACAAGCTGCGCGCGCGCCCCGCCGCCTACCACCTGTTCAACTGATGCCGCAAGCCGCAGGGACGCGGCGCCGTTAGGACTCCCGGCATTCCGCCCTCCCCCTCCCTTCCCTCGATCCTCGGCCAAACGCGATACACTCCCCGGACGGATTCCGCCGCCCAGGAGACGCGCATGTCCAAAAAACACCCCGTCATTTCCGTGACCGGCTCGTCCGGGGCCGGCACCTCGACCGTCAAGAAAGCCTTCGAGCATATTTTTTACCGGCTGGGCGTCAACCCGCTGGTCATCGAGGGCGACAGCTACCACCGCTACGAGCGGGCCGAGATGCAGGCGAAAATCGCCCAGGCGCAGGAAGAGCGCCGCCGCTTCAGCCATTTCGGCCTGGAGGCCAACGTCCTCGAAGAACTGGAAAACACCTTCCGCCAATACGGCGAGACCGGCACGGCGAAGCGGCGCTTCTACGTCCACAACGAAGAAGAAGGCCGCCGGCACGGCCAGCCGCCCGGCACCTTGACGCCGTGGGCAATCGCCCCGCCGGGGACGGATTTGCTGTTTTACGAAGGGCTGCACGGCGGCGTCAAAAACGACGCGATTGACGTGGTGCGCCATACCGACTTGCTGATTGGCGTCGTGCCGATTGTGAACTTGGAATGGATCCAGAAAATCCACCGCGACACCGCGCAGCGCGGCTACAAGCCGAAGGACGTGACCGACACGATCCTGCGGCGGATGGAGGATTATGTGAAAGTCGTCACGCCGCAGTTTTCCGAGACCGACATTAACTTCCAGCGCGTGCCGCTGGTGGACACCTCAAACCCGTTCATCGCCCGCGACGTGCCGACGCCGGAGGAAAGCCTCGTCATTATCCGCTTCAACGACCGCCACAAGTTCACCGTGGATTTTAGGTATCTGCTGGCGATGATTAAAGACTCGTTCATGTCGCGCTACAACTCCATCGTCATCCCCGGCGGCATGACGGGCCTCGCCATGGAGATTATATTCAGGCCGATTATTGAGAAGATGATGGAGGAGCGGGCGCGGGCGTTGCAAGGCGCTTCCGGCGATTAGATTGGCAGGGGGCGGGCACACGTCCCTTCGACAAACGCGGGACAGGCTGTTGCCTGCCTGCCCGCCGCTTCCGGCGAAGAGCATGATGCCATGGCATGGTCTATAATCTGAAAATTATGTCCTTATACGTCGCCTAAGAAGCGATAATTTTTTGATATTTATCAGTCAGCCAGACCTTATATTAACGGTATTGGCGAAGACACCGACTAATTTTTATATGTTAGGAGGTTATCATGAAAGCGTCAACAGTCCACCTTTACAAACGGCTTGCAATAGCGAGTTTAATCGCCATTGCCGTAACCCTATCAGGCCCTGCGTCTTCCGCTTCGCCCCCACCCAAATTGGTGTATAGCTTTAACCTGATGGAGTATTATCCGGACGGTCGAAACGGAACCGTTCAAATATACTCGGTCACCCGCGCCGACTTCGGCATGCCAATCAGCACGCTTAACCCGTCATTAAAGCCACTCGACACGGGCCTTGGCGTTATCACCACATGGATAAGCAAAGGCGGGTGCAACGGCTCGTTCTTGGCGGGCGGCAAGCAAGTTGGCTGGCTGCTCGGGCCGGTCACGGACAAGGCCACTGTCCAAAGCTACGACCCCTACGCGACGATAGCGTATGGCGTAATCACCGGCGTATTCGGCGACATTGGCTATGCGGTTGGCAACAACTGCAACGGCACCACCTACAACGAAAAGTGGTCGTATTGGCTGATTTTCTTGCGCCCCAATCCTGGGTATTTTCAGGGACAAGGCTATTTGATTGGGGACGGATTATACATGACAGACAAGTACCCGCAGGGAAATTGGTACTACATCTACAGCGACAAGCCGCTATAGCCGTGCAGATTGGGTTGCGGCTTTGTCGCAACCCAACGAATCTAGGCAAACGTTGGGTTGCCAAAAAGGCGGCGACCCAGCCTGCGCCGCTGCTGTTTCTCATGGAATCAGACTATATGCCCACCATTGGCCGCATAGGTTCGCTTGAGGTTATGGTCTTTCGCAACGACCATCCCCCGCCACATTTCCATGTGATTGGAGATGAGTTCTCGGCCAAGTTCGCCATAGCCGATAATGCCCTTTTATCCTGCAAAGGGCGCATCCGCCGCCGCGATATAAGGGCGGTCGAAGAATGGGGATCAAAACACAAGACTATGTTATACACGAACTGGGAGCTTGCCCGTTCCGGCCTGCCACCAGTCAAGATCAAGGATTAAGCCATGCTGCACGAGATTACCGCCGCCAAAGCCTACCCAAACCATACTGTTACCCTCACTTGGTCGGACGGGATGCGGGGGGTTGTTGATTTCACCCACTACCTTGCCAAAGGCGGGCTTTTCAACGATCTGAAAGACCCCGATTATTTTACGCGGGAAATGCGGCTGCTAAGGGGAGGCATTGGTTTAACCTGGCCGAACGAGGTGGATTTCTCCGCCGACGGATTGCGCCATGACGCCTTTCCGAAAGAAGAAACCGGCGAGCTTGACGGATTGCCTATCACGGCATGGAAAGGCGCTGAACCGGCATCGCCACGCGCTCCCGCATAACCCAAGCCCACGCCATGCGCCACGCTGGCGATGCGGAAACATCACGGGGGTTAGTCGTAGCGTGGGCAAGCGACTTTCGCTTGCCCACCGATTTTCGAGGGATTCTATGCTTGTAGGACAGGACGGGCAGCGAGTGATAGCATAGGCGTTTCCTGTGCGACCATTCTTAGACAACATTATTTGACGCGCAAGTCATTGGTTTTTATGGCTTTGTGTTTTGTCTAAAAAACCCAGGGTTGTTAGATAGGCGCAGGATTTTCTGTATTGACAGTGTGCGCACGTTTAGGGTATAAGGGAAAACTTTTTATGGAGGCAAGCCAATGCGGCTAACCGAAGCAAGCGAGAGCGGCGGACATACCCGCGACATCAATATCAACATCCGCGCCAAGCGCACACAACGTGACTTGATCGACCAAGCCGCCGAGTTATTGGGTAAAACGCGGTCAGACTTCATGCTGGAAACATCGTGTCGTGAGGCCGAGGGCGTTCTGTTAGACCAGCGCGTGTTTACCCTAGACGCGGAGACGTTCAGGAAATTCCAGGCTATGCTGGACGCACCGCCGAGTGAGAATCCCAAGCTGCGCAAACTGATGGCGACCAAAGCGCCGTGGGAGCAGTGATTTCTGTGTGGTTAAAGAACTGCTATGTTTTTCGACAACGTAGTAGAATGTTGAGTGTTTAAACTTCCTCATCGCCGTGATGGCGATGGTTTTCCCTTTAAGACGGAAATTTACTTATGATTGTCAATACATCAAATGGATGGAGTGCGCCGTCCCCATTAACAGCCGCGCATGATCTAGCCGGTTTTGAATGCGGCGAAGCGGTACTTGACCAGTGGCTTAAAACGAAGGCTTTGCGCAACGAAGGGCGTGGCGCTTCCCGCACTTATGTTGTTTGTGCTGATAATAAGATCGTGGCTTATTACTGTTTAGCGACTGGTTCAGTTGGCAGCGAACTTGTCCCAGGCCGCATCCGGCGAAACATGCCAGACCCCATTCCAGTGATGGCATTAGGCCGCTTAGCGGTTGATCTGGCTTGGCAGCGTCATGGTATTGGCAAAGCGCTCTTGCGGGATGCGGTTTTGCGCACAACTCAGGTTTCAGAGATTGTAGGGGTCAAGGCACTTTTGGTTCACGCGCTTTCTGATCCAGCGGTGTGTTTCTATGAGGCCAATGGTTTCTACCCTTCCCCAACTCATCCAAGAACGCTTTTCCTGCCTATGGTTGAGGTATGAGGTCGGGATAGGGCCGCAGGGTGCGG
>QYQG01000102.1 GCA_007280375.1 Betaproteobacteria bacterium | reverse complement strand
ATTCGTCGGCAGCGTCAGATGTGTATAAGGGCCAGGATGAGCCGTGCCTTGCAGGGCGGCTGTCAGGCCCCGATCGGCGGCTATGCGGTGATCGAAAACGGGCAAATATTTCTGCGCGCCTTTGTCGCCGAATTGGATGGCAGCGTCGTCTTGCGGGCCGAGGCGCAGGGCGCGATGAGCGACCCGGAGGCGGTCGGCCTAGATGCGGCGCAGCAACTCTTCGCGCAGGGTGCGGAGGCCTTGATGGCCAAACTCATCGCCGCGCCGCAGTAAACCTTGCCGCCCATGCGCTCCATCCTGATTACTCGGCCTGTCGATCTGGCCGAAGGATTGGCGATAGGCTTGCGCGCGGCGGGTATCACGCCGCTGTCCCTACCCTTGATCGAGATCGCCCCTGCGCCCCAGCCCCTGGCGTTGGCCGCCGCCTTGGCGCAACTTGCTGCGTGTCCGTGGGCGATCTTTATCAGCCCCTCTGCCGTGCGTATGGGGCTGGCCGCGACGCGCGTGACCACGCCTGTTTGGCCCGCCTCCGTGCGTTTGGCCGCCATCGGCGCAGGCACGGCGCGGGCCTTGCACAACGCCATTAATGCCCCTGTCTTAACACCCGAGCAGGGCGCGGATAGTGAGTCTTTGCTTGCCTGTCCGGAGATGCAGGCCGTCGCCGGACAACGGGTGATGCTGTTTCGCGGTGAGGGTGGCCGTGCCACGCTGGCCGAGACGCTGACGGCACGCGGTGCGCGGGTCGTTCATGCCGTGTGCTACGCGCGACGCGCGTTGTCGCCCGACCCGGCCGCGTTACTGGCGCGTTGGCAGGCGGGTGAGATCGAGGCCGTATCGGTCACCAGCACCGAGATCTTTGTCCAACTGACCCGGGTGCTCGGTGATGCGGGTCGTGCCCTGTTGCAGGCTACGCCACTTTTTGCGCCACATGAACGGATCGCCGCTGCCGCCCGCGCCTACGGCGTACAGCGCGTGCAGGTCACCGCGCCGGGCGATGCGGGGCTGATTGCTGCGCTGACGACTTAGCGTGCTTCGTGCGTCTCTTGGTAATTAAAACTATCGGCGTAGAAGGCGTCTTCGGGTAGACCTAGGGCGAGAAAATCGCGGCGGGCTGCGTCTATCATCGGTGGTGCGCCGCAGGCGTAAACCTCTACGCCGGATAGACTCGGGAAGTCGGCCATGATGGCTTGATGCACGAGGCCGCTGCGACCGGGCCATGCGGTGTCGGGTTCGGATAACACGGGGATGAAATCAAAACGGGGGTGCGCCTGCCACTGTTGTGGCCCGTCGATCTGATAGAGGTCGGCACGGGTGCGCGCGCCCCAATAGAGGATGAAGTGCCGCCCCGCGTCGGCGTGTAGGGCGTGACTGAGGATGCTCTTCATCGGCGCATAACCGGTGCCGCCGGCGAGCAGGATGGCGGGTTTGTCCGAGTCGCGCAGGAAGAAGCTGCCGTGCGGCCCGTTGATGCGCATGATGTCCTTGACCTTCATCGCGCTAAAGACTTGGTCGGTAAACCAGCCGCCGGGGACATGACGGATGTGGAGTTCGATGAGCGCGTCGTGTTCGGGGTTGTTGGCGAGCGAGAAGCTGCGTCGCCGTCCGTCTTTGAAGAGGAAGTCGAGGTATTGGCCGGGGAGAAATTGCAGCCGCTCGTTGGCGGGGAGTTTGAGCCACAGGGCCATGACATCGGGGGCGAGGCGTTCCATGCGCTCGACGCGACAGGGCAGGGTGCGCGGGGCGACCTCGCCGGCGCGGCTGACCTCGCGCACCTTGAGCGTCAGGTCGCTACGGGCGTGAGCGGTGCAGAGCAATGCTTGACCCGCCGCGCGATCGGCCTCGCTGAGTGTGCTGGGTTGATACGCGCCAAGATCGACCTCACCCGAGACGACATGGCCTTTGCACGCGCCGCAGGCCCCGTTGCGACATCCGTAGGGCAGATGAATATCGGCCGCGAGCGCGGCTTCGAGCAAAGTTTCGTTCGCACCTGCGGTAAACTGGTGGCCGCTGGGTTGAAGGGTGATGTGATAAGTCATGGTGCGTGTATTGATTGTAGGTTGTGGGGATATTGCGTTGCGCCTCGTGCAGCATGTGGGGCAGCAGCGGGTGCGATTCTACGCCCTGAATCGAACGCCATCGCGAATACCCCTGTTGATTGACGCGGGTATTCGACCTATCCGTGGCGATCTGGATGATAGGCGTAGCCTGCATCGCTTGGCCGGGATTGCGGATGTGGTCTTGCACTTTGCGCCACCGCCGGGCGCAGGCGCGGTCGATACGCGCACGCGCAACCTGCTGGCGGCCTTGGGGCATGCGCACCCGCCGGCGCGGATGATTTATATCAGCACGACCGGGGTCTATGGCGATTGTGCCGGGGCGTGGGTGACGGAGACGCGACCGTTGCGACCGGACAGCGCACGGGCGCGGCGGCGCGTCGATGCCGAGGGGCAGTTGCGCCGTTGGGCTGCGCAGAACGGTACGCAGTTGTCTATTGTGCGCGCACCGGGGATCTACGCAGCGGGGCGTGTGCCGGAGGCGCGGGTACGCCAGGGCTTGCCGGCCTTGTTGCCCGCTGAGGATATCTACACCAACCATATTCACGCCGATGATCTGGCGCGGCTGGCGTGGCACGCGGTGTTTAAGGGGCGCGCCCAACGGGTCTATAACGCGGTCGATGACAGCGGCCTCAAGATGGGCGATTGGTTTGATTGCGTGGCCGATCATCTGGGTCTGCCGCGCCCACCGCGCTTACCGCGCGCGGCGGTGATGGCGGCGGTCACCCCTGCGATGCGAACCTTTCTTAGCGAGTCGCGGCGTTTGTCCAATCGGCGCGTCAAAGAGGAATTGGGTTTCCAATTCCGTTATCCAACCGTGCACACGGGGCTTTTTGGGGATTAAACTTCGCCCTATGGATCGTATCAACTTCACCCACCACTTCTTGCTGGCTATGCCCGGCATGACTGACCCCAATTTTGAAGGGGCGTTGACCTATATCTGTGATCATGGCGAACAGGGTGCGCTGGGCATCATCGTTAATCGGCCGATGACGCTGTCGCTCAGTGGCTTGTTTGAGCAGATTGGCCTTGATCTGCTCGATCCCCGCTTGGGGGATCAGCCCGTGTATCTGGGCGGCCCAGTACAGAATGAGCGCGGTTTTGTCTTGCACCGTCCCGTGGGCGCGTGGAAATCCACCCTAGCGGTGGGCGGACAGGTCGGCCTGACGACCTCGAAAGACATCCTCGAGGCGGCGGCCAAGGCGGAAGGCCCCGAGCAGATCTTTGTCTCGCTGGGTTACGCCGGTTGGGGCGCGGGGCAGTTGGAGGAGGAGATCAAACAGAACGCGTGGCTGACCGTGCCGGCCGACCCCGAGGTCATCTTCGCCTTGCCTGCCAGCCAACGCCTTAAGGCCGCGATGCACATCTTGGGTGTCGATCCTTTGATGTTGTCGGATGAAGCGGGGCACGCCTGATCGTGGGCGGCACCGTGTTGGCGTTTGACTTCGGCACGCGGCGCATCGGCGTGGCCGTAGGTGAACAGGAGACCGGCACGGCCCATCCGCTAGAGGCCCTAGACGCCGAAGACAACGCCACGCGCTTTGCGTGGATTGCGGCCTTGGTGCAAGAATGGCGCCCCGCTCAGTTGGTCGTCGGTCTGCCGCTGACCCCCGATGGCGCTGAACATGAGATGACGCTGCGCTGTCGCCGTTTTGCGAATCAGTTGATCGGCCGCTATGGTCTGCCCGTCCACCTCGTTGATGAACGCTATACCTCGGTTGATGCGGCGCAGCGTCTGCACGAGGCTTACGGCGAGCGTGCCGGCAGCAGTTACAACAAGGCGGCCCTAGACGCGCTGGCGGCGCAACGCATCCTGCTAGACTATTTTGGCGGCACAGACGGGCGTTTTGCCCTATAGTGATGGCCGTATGCCGATAAACGCTATGAATCTACCTGACCCTAATGCCCTTATCGACGCGCTGGCCGCGCAACTCGCGCCTACGCTCTCCCCTGATTGCGCCTTGATCGGCATCCACACCGGCGGGGTGTGGTTGCGCGATGCGGTGGTGGCGCGCTTGCCCCTTATGTCGCCGATGCCTGTGTTGGGCGAACTCGATGTCTCGTTTTATCGCGATGATTATGCGCAGAGCGGTCTACACGCCGAGGTGCAGCCGTCCGTCATCCCGTTCGAGATCGAGGGGCGTCATGTCGTGTTGTTTGACGATGTGCTCTACACCGGTCGCACGGTGCGCGCCGCGCTCAACCTGCTGTTTGACTATGGCCGTCCGGCCTCGATTCGCCTCGCGGTCTTGGTCGATCGCGGTGGGCGCGAGTTGCCGATTGGCGCCGATTTTGTCGGCCTTAAGCTAGACCTGCCAGCGACCGAACATATCGACCTGCTGCGCGATGCGACGGGCGCGCTCCGTTTTGTCCACGGCCCGTGGGAGTGACGATGGCGCAGAATCTACAACTCACCTCCGACGGTCGCCTGCGCCATCTATTGACCTTGGATGGTCTGCCTAAGCGCATCCTGACCGAGATCTTGGACACCGCGCAATCCTTCGTCTCGGTCGGCGAGCGCGATGTCAAAAAGGTGCCGTTGTTGCGCGGCAAGGCCGTGTTCAATGTCTTTTTTGAAAACTCGACCCGCACCCGCACCACCTTTGAGATCGCCGCCAAACGCTTGTCGGCCGATGTGGTCAACCTCAATGTCAACGCCTCGTCGCAGAGTAAGGGTGAGACCTTGCTCGACACCGTGTCCAACCTGTCGGCGATGTTGGCGGATATGTTTGTGGTGCGCCACTCGGCGGCGGGTGCGGCACACTTGATTGCGCGCCATGTCGCACCGCACATCCATGTCATCAATGCCGGTGACGGGCGTTCGGCGCATCCGACGCAGGGCCTGCTCGATATGTACACCATCCGCCACTACAAGGGCGATTTTCATAACCTGCGCGTGGCGATTGTGGGCGATGTCCTGCATTCGCGCGTCGCCCGTTCGCAGATCCACGCTCTGACCACGCTGGGCTGTCCGGAGGTGCGCGTGATCGCGCCGCGCACCCTGTTGCCGCGCGATGTCAGCGGCATGGGCGTGCATGTCTTCCATAAGCTGGAAGAGGGGCTGAAGGATGTCGATGTGGTGATGATGCTGCGCCTGCAAAACGAACGCATGCAGGGCGCGCGCCTGCCCTCGGCGGGTGAGTATTACAAACACTGGGGCTTAACTCCGGAAAAATTGAAACATGCGCGACCCGACGCCATCGTCATGCACCCAGGGCCGATGAATCGCGGCGTGGAGATCGACTCTGAGGTCGCCGATGGGCAGCAGTCGGTCATCTTGCCGCAGGTCACCTTTGGCATCGCGGTACGGATGGCGGTGATGAGCTTGGTGGCGGGGGCGAACTCATGAAAATAGCGATACGCAATGGGCGCGTGATTGACCCTTTGAGCGGGCTGGATGCGGTGATGGATTGCTTCATCGCGGCGGGGCGGATCGTGGCCTTGGGCGCGGCGCCGGCGGAGTTTCATGCGGGGATGGAGATCGATGCGATGGGCTTGGTGGTCTGTCCGGGCTTGGTCGATATGTCCCTGCGCCTACGCGAGCCGGGGCTGGAGTATGTCGCCGGGTTGGAGTCTGAGATGCAGGCGGCGGCGGCGGGTGGGATTACCTCGCTGGCCTGCCCGCCCGACACCGACCCGCCGCTCGATGAGCCGGGCTTGATCGAGATGTTGAAGTTCCGCGCCCGCAGTATGCCGGGGCCGCGCGTCTATCCGATTGGCGCCTTAACGCATCAACTTAAAGGCGAGCGGCTGACCGAGATGGGCGAGTTGCACGAGGCCGGTTGCATCGCCTTTAGTCAGGCCGATGCGCCGCTGATCGATACGGCGGTGCTGTTTCACACCATGGAATATGCGGCCAGCTTCGATTTTCCGATCTGGTTGCGTCCCGAAGACCCATTCTTGGCGCGTGGCGGTGTGGCGCACGATGGGCTGGTGGCGGCGCGTTTGGGTCTGCCGCCCATCCCGGTGCCGGCCGAGACGGTGGCCTTGCAGACGATCTTGTTGTTGATGCGGCAGACGGGGGCACGGGTGCATATCGCACGGCTGTCGAGTCGTGCCGGTGTTGATATGGTGCGTGAGGCTAAGGCCGACGGCCTGCCGGTGACCTGCGATGTGGCCATCCATCATGTGCATCTGTCGGAGATGGATACGGCAGACTTCAATCCACATTGTCACCTGGTCCCGCCGCTGCGTAGTGTGCGTGACCGTGATGCGATCCGTCAGGCCTTGGCCGATGGGACGATCGATGCGATCTGTTCCGATCATGCGCCGGTCGATGAGGATGCGAAGGAGCGCCCCTTCCAAGAGGCCGAGCCGGGCGCGACGGCGGCCGAGTTGTTGTTGCCCTTGACCTTGCAATGGGGGCGCGAGATGGGCCTGTCGCTGGCGCAAACGCTGGCACGCATTACGCATCAACCGGCGCAGATTATGGGGGTCGATGCGGGGGTGTTGCGTGTCGATGGCCCTGCCGATCTGTGCCTCTTTGACCCGGCGGCGGTCTGGCAAGTCACGCCCGAGACGCTGCTTAGCCTAGGTAAAAACAGCCCGTATCTGGGCCACGAGATGGTCGGCCGCGTGCGCTACACGGTGATCGACGGGCATCTGGATTATCGGCAGATTTAGTGCGGCGCTTGCGGCGTGAGCCGTGAGCTATGCACCCTCCTCCCCCTTCAAGGGCATAAGCGCTAACTTAAGCGTGTCAGCGCATTTCTCCCTCCCCTTCAAGGGGATGGCTGGGGCGGGGATGGGTTGATGCATGCGCTGACCTGATCGCGTAGGGCTATGAGCTTTCCGTGGAAGAAGTGCCCCGCAGCGGGGATGACGACGAGATCGATGGCCTCTCGCGTGGCGTAGTCGCGCACGGCGGCTAAGGGGATGATCTCGTCGTGGTCACCGTGGATGATGGTTGCGGGCGCGCTCACAGACGCAAAGGGGCGCATCGTGACGGCGGGGGCGACGAGGATGACCTGCTGGGCAGGCAGGCGTAGTGAGAGTTGCTGTTGTACGAAGGCGCCGAAGGAGAAGCCCATCAGCGTCCATGCCCACGCGGGATAGCGCGCGCTGAGGTGTTGCACGACGCGGGCGAGGTCGTCCGTCTCGCCTAGGCCGTGATCGTGCGTGCCTTGACTTTGCCCAACACCGCGAAAGTTGCTGCGCACCGCGATGAGGCCGTGAGCCAGTGCGACCTTGGCCAGTGTGGTGACGACCTTGTTGTCCATCGTGCCGCCGTGCAGCGGATGCGGGTGGGCGATGAGGGCGAGGCCGGTGGGCGCGCCGTCGGGGGTTTCGATGACGGTCTCAATCGCCCCGACCGGGCCGTTGATGAGCAGGTGTTCGCGCATGGACAACGGATTTATGCTTAGGCGATCTTCAGCCGTTTGACCTCGCGGCCATGGTGCAGGTGTTCGCTGAGGATCTCGTCGATGTCGGCCTCGTCGATGAAGGTGTACCAAGTGCCGCTGGGATAGACGACGCAGACGGGGCCGTGATCGCAACGGTTTAGACAGCCAGCGCGGTTGATGCGCGCCTTACCGCGACCGCCATGCAGGTCTAGCGCCTTGGCCTGTTTCTTGGCGTACTCAAACAAGGGCGCGGCGACCGTACTGCAACATTCGCCGCCGTCGTCGCGTTCGTTGAGGCAGAAAAAGAGGTGGTTTTTGTAAAAGCTCATGGTTGGGTGCCTAGCTCCGTATATTTTTTAGCAGAACCGCGTGCGTGTTCGACGGGGTATTTTTGGGCGTTGAGGGCGAGCTTGTCTTCGGCGGCTTTGATGAGGTCGATGTCCAGACAGTTGGCCATGCTGACGAGGTAGATGAGGACATCGGCCATCTCTTGGCGCACGGCTTCGTGCGTGTCGGCGGGCAGGTTAAGGCTCTCCTCGGCGGTCAGCCATTGAAAAGGTTCTAATAATTCGGCCGCCTCGACGATGAGCGCGGAGGCTAGATTTTTCGGCGTGTGATATTGCTGCCAATCGCGGGCGTGGCCAAAGGCGCGCACCCTGTGCGAAAGTTCGTGCAGGTCTTGAATCGGCATAGACAAGTATCTCCTCGGCGGGCGAGTCTAGCACCGATAGGATGCAGATGACACCCTGCTCCCAGAGTGCCTAGCGTGTTCGTAGCGCTTGACGAAAGGGCGCGAAATCGCTAGTCTTGACCCTCTTTCAGTCTTGTTTTTACTAGCCCTATGGCCGATATGGAATTAACCGGTGCGGAGATTGTGGTGCGCTGTCTGGAAGCGGAAGGCGTTAAACATGTCTTCGGCTACCCGGGTGGTGCCGTCCTCAATATCTACGACGAGATCTACAAACAAGAGGCGTTCTTGCATGTCTTGGTGCGCCACGAGCAGGCGGCTGTGCACGCGGCCGATGCCTACGCGCGTTCGACCGGTCAGGTGGGCGTGGCCTTGGTGACCTCGGGCCCCGGCGCGACCAACGCGGTGACCGGCATCGCCACGGCCTATGCGGACTCTATCCCCATGGTGGTGATCACCGGTCAGGTGCCGACGGCTGCGATTGGCATGGATGCCTTTCAAGAGGTGGATACCATCGGGATCACGCGCCCGTGCGTCAAGCACAACTTCTTGGTCAAGGATGTGCGCGATCTGGCGGTGACGATCAAGAAGGCTTTTTACATCGCCGCGACCGGTCGCCCCGGGCCGGTCGTCGTTGATATCCCTAAGGATGTCACGCAGAATCGGTGCGCCTTCGTCTATCCCGAGACGGTGACGATGCGTTCGTACAACCCGACCCATAAAGGTCATCCCGGCCAGATCAAGCGCGCCGCGCAGATGTTGTTGGAGGCCCAGCGCCCGATGCTTTATGTCGGCGGCGGCGCGGTCTTGGGCAACGCGACGAACGAGGTGCAGGCCTTGGCGCGGCATCTGGGTTTCCCGGTCGCCAGCACCTTGATGGGCTTGGGTGCCTTCCCCGAACCCGATCCGCAAAACCTGGGCATGTTGGGCATGCACGGCACCTATGAGGCCAACATGGCGATGCAGCATTGCGATGTCTTGCTGGCCATCGGCGCACGATTTGATGACCGCGTGATCGGCAACCCCAAACATTTCGCTAAAGAGGCGCGGCGCATCATCCATATCGATGTCGATCCGTCGTCTATTTCGAAGCGCGTGCGCGTCGATGTGCCCATCGTCGGTCAGGTCGATCAGGTCTTGGGCGATATCCTCAAACAGGTGCAACACCTAGGCACAGCGCCCGACAGCGTCGCGCAGAAGGCGTGGTGGACGCAGATCGAGCTGTGGCGGGCGCAAGATTGCCTCAAATTTGATCGTTCCAGTCCCATCATCAAGCCGCAGGCGGTGGTGGACGCGCTCTATCGGGTGACCGGCGGCGAGGCCTTTGTGACCTCCGATGTCGGCCAGCACCAGATGTGGGCGGCGCAGTATTACAAGTTCAACCAGCCGCGCCGTTGGATCAACTCCGGCGGTCTGGGCACGATGGGTTTTGGTCTGCCGGCCGCGATGGGGGTGCAGTTTGCCCACCCGGACGCGACGGTCGCCTGCATCACCGGCGAGGGCAGTATCCAGATGAATATCCAGGAGCTGTCCACCTGCAAGGAACACAAACTGCCGATCAAGGTGATCCTGCTCAACAACGGCGTGCTCGGCATGGTGCGCCAGTGGCAAGAGTTTTTCTACGAAGAGCGCTATGCCGAATCCTATGTCACCAGCCTGCCCGATTTTACGATGCTGGCGGAGGCCTATGGCCATGTCGGGATGAAGATCGAACGGCCCGAGGATGTCGAGGGCGCGCTTAAAGAGGCCTTTGCGCTGAAAGACCGTTTTGTGTTTATGAACTTCATCACCGACCCGCGCGAGAATGTTTATCCTATGATCCCCGCCGGTAAGGGCTTGTCGGAGATGATCTTGATATGAGACATATTCTTTCTTTGTTGATGGAAAACGAGGCCGGTGCGCTGTCGCGCGTCGCGGGCTTGTTCTCCTCCCGTGGTTACAACATCGAGTCCTTAACCGTCGCGCCGACCGAGGACGCGACCTTGTCACGCATGACCATCGTCACGCGTGGTTCGGACGATGTGATCGAGCAGATCAACAAGCAGTTGAACAAGTTGATCGACATCGTCAAGGTGCAAGACCTGACCGAGGGCGGCCACATCGAGCGCGAGCTGATGTTGGTCAAGGTGCGCGCCGTCGGTGAGGGGCGCGAGGAGATGCGGCGTATGGCTGACATCTTCCGGGGCAGCATCATCGATGTCACCGACAAGAGCTATACGATAGAACTCACCGGCGACGGCAAAAAGTTGACGGCCTTCCTAGAGGCCCTCGACCCCGCCGCCATCTTAGAAACGGTACGCACCGGCACATCGGGCATAGCCCGCGGCGAACGCGTCTTGAAGCTCTAACTATTTTTTGACAAAGGACTCACATGAAGCTCTATTACGACAAAGATTGCAATCTCGCCTTGATCCAAAAGATGAAGGTCACCATCGTGGGCTACGGTTCGCAAGGCCATGCCCATGCCAATAACCTGAAGGATTCCGGCGTTGATGTCACCGTCGCCCTGCGTGAGGGTTCCGCCTCGGCCAAGAAGGCGCAAGCGGCCGGCCTGACCGTGAAGAATGTCGCTGATGCGGTGAAGAGCGCGGACTTGGTCATGATCCTCACCCCGGACGAGTTCCAGTCGCAGCTGTATGCCAACGAGATCGAGCCGAACATCAAGCAGGGCGCGGTGCTGGCCTTTGCGCACGGTTTTGCCATCCATTACAACCAAGTCGTGCCGCGTAAAGACCTCGATGTGATCATGATCGCGCCCAAGGCGCCGGGTCACACGGTGCGTTCTGAGTTCGTCAAGGGCGGCGGCATCCCTGACCTGATCGCCATCTATCAAGATGCCTCCGGCCAGGCCAAAGAGATTGCGCTGTCTTACGCGATGGGCGTGGGCGGCGGCCGTACCGGCATCATCGAGACCTCGTTCAAAGATGAGACCGAAACCGACCTATTCGGCGAGCAGGCCGTGTTGTGCGGTGGCGCGGTCGAGTTGGTCAAGGCCGGTTTTGAGACCTTGGTCGAGGCCGGTTACGCGCCGGAGATGGCCTATTTTGAGTGTCTGCACGAGCTGAAACTGATCGTTGACCTGATGTACGAAGGCGGCATCGCCAACATGAACTACTCGATCTCCAACAACGCGGAGTACGGCGAGTATGTGACCGGCCCCAAGGTCATCAACGACGAGTCGCGTTGGGCGATGAAAGAGGCGCTGGCGAATATCCAGAACGGCAACTATGCCAAACGGTTCATCCTCGAAGGTCAGGCCAATTATCCTGAGATGACGGCGTGGCGACGTAACAACGCGGCCCATCCGATTGAGGTGGTCGGTGGTGAGCTGCGCGCGATGATGCCGTGGATCACCGCTAACAAGCTGGTGGATCGCGAGAAGAACTAACAACGCCTGTGAACTATCCTCATCCACTCCTCGCCCGTGAAGGCTGGCCCATCTTGATCGGTGGGGGCGTGGCCGCCCTCGTCGTCACGCTGTGGGCCGGCTGGGCATGGGCCAGCCCGCTGTGGCTGTTCTTCGTCTTTTGTGTGCAATTCTTCCGTGACCCGCCGCGCCAGATCCCCGTCGGTGAGGGCCTGGTGGTCTCGCCCGCCGATGGCCGTGTCATCGTCGTCGAAGAGGTGGATGATCCGTGGCTGAAGCGTCGTGCGCTGAAGATTAGCGTGTTCATGAATGTCTTTAATGTCCACGCCAACCGCAGTCCGTTGGACGCAACGGTCAAACAACGCTGGTATACGCCGGGTCGGTTTTTGAACGCGGCGGTCGCTAAGGCCTCCACGGAGAACGAGCGCAACGCCTTGTGGTTACAAACGCCGGATGGCAAAGACATCACCTGCGTGCAGATCGCCGGGCTGATCGCGCGTCGCATCCTCTGTCATGTCGACGCCGGCGCGGTGTTGGAACGCGGCGGGCGGTATGGCTTTATCCGCTTTGGTTCGCGCGTGGATCTTTATCTGCCCGTGGGCACCGAGCCGCGCGTCACCCTCGGCGAGAAGGTGTCTTCCGGTAGCACGGTGTTGGCACACCTGGTATAAACCACGCATGGACAAGCACACTGACCCCGTAGACCCGCACAGCCCGCGCCGTGGCCGCGCGGTGTTTCTGTTGCCTAATCTGTTGACGACGGGCGCGCTGTTTGCGGGGTTCTACGCCGTCATCCAGGCGATGAATGGACAGATTGAATATGCGGCCGTGGCCATCTTTGTCGCGATGGTCTTGGATGGCCTTGATGGGCGCGTAGCGCGGATGACCAATACGCAGAGTGCCTTTGGTGCGGAATACGATTCCTTGTCGGATATGGTGTCGTTTGGCGTTGCACCGGCGGTGACGATGTACGCCTATGCCTTAAATACCATGGGTAAACTGGGCTGGATCGCGGCCTTTGTCTATTGCGCGGCGGCGGCCTTGCGGCTGGCGCGGTTTAATACGCAGGTGGGCAAGGCGGATAAGCGTTGGTTCCAAGGCCTGCCCAGTCCGGCGGCGGCAGCACTCATCGCCAGCTTGGTGTGGGCGGGGACGGACAACGGCATCGTCGGTGCCGATATCCGCTGGGGTGTGTGGTTGATTACCGTGTTTGCCGGCCTGTCCATGGTCAGCAGCTTCCGCTATTACAGCGGCAAGGACATCAACCTGCGCCGCAGCGTGCCGTTCTTCGCCATCGTGGCGATCGCCTTGGCCTTCGCGTTGATCGCCATTGACCCGCCTATCGTGATGCTCTTGGTCTTCCTCGCCTATGCCGTGTCGGGCTATGTCTGTGTGCTCTGGCCTAAGACCCGTTCGTGCCCGGCGGACGCCGTTTCGCCAGACGCCGATAGGGACGCACCATGACTGACACCCTGATCATCTTTGACACCACCTTGCGCGATGGCGAGCAAAGCCCCGGTGCGTCGATGACCCGGGACGAAAAGGTGCGCATCGCGCGGCAACTCGAAAAGATGCGCGTCGATGTCATCGAGGCGGGTTTCCCGTCGGCCAGCAATGGCGATTTTGAGTCGGTCAAGGCGGTTGCCGATACAATCAAAGACAGCCGCGTGTGCGGTCTGGCGCGCGCCTTAGAGCGCGATATCGCCCGTTGCGGCGAGGCCATCAAGGGCGCCAACGCAGGGCGTATCCACACCTTCATCGCCACCAGTCCCATCCACATGGAAAAGAAGCTGCGCATGTCGCCCGACCAAGTGTTGGCGCAGGCGGTGCAGGCAGTGCAATGGGCGCGGCAGTGGACCGATGATGTCGAGTTTTCGCCCGAGGATGCGGGCCGTTCTGAGCTGGATTTTCTCTGCCGTGTCATCGAGCAGGTCATCAAGGCCGGGGCGCGCACCATCAACATCCCGGACACCGTGGGCTACAACCTGCCGTGGCAGTTTGGCGACCTGCTACGCAATCTGCGCGAGCGCATCCCGAACGCGGATCAGGCCATCTTCTCGGTGCATTGCCATAACGACCTCGGTCTGGCGGTGGCCAACTCCTTGTCGGCGGTGATGCACGGTGCGCGGCAGGTCGAATGTACGATCAACGGTCTGGGCGAACGGGCCGGCAACGCGGCGCTCGAAGAGATCGTCATGGCGGTGCGCACGCGGCAAGACATGTTTAGCTGCGATACGCGCATCGACACGACGCAGATCGTCCCCGCCTCGCGCCTCGTCGCCTCGATCACCGGCTTCGCGGTACAGCCCAACAAGGCCATCGTCGGCGCCAACGCCTTCGCGCATGAATCCGGCATCCATCAAGACGGCGTGTTAAAACACCGCGAGACCTACGAGATCATGCGCGCTGAAGATGTGGGCTGGACGGCCAACCGCATGGTGCTGGGCAAGCACTCGGGCCGCAATGCGTTTAAGAGCCGTTTAAAAGAACTCGGCGTGGTGCTGGAGGCTGAAGAGGCGCTCAACGCCGCCTTTGCGCGCTTCAAAGACTTGGCCGACAAGAAACACGAGATCTTCGACGAAGATCTACAGGCCTTGGTCTCCGACGAGGCGGCGGCCGATCACGCCGAGCGTTTCCATTTGGTGTCGCTGCGCGTCTGCTCCGAGACCGGCGAGACGCCGCATGCCGTGTTGGTGTTGACCGACAATGGCGTGGAGGCACGCGCCGAGGCCGATGGCAGTGGCCCGGTCGATGCCGCGTTTTGCGCCATTGAGGCCATGGTGCAGTCGCAGACGGACCTGCTGCTCTATTCGGTCAACAACATCACCAGCGGTACGGATGCGCAGGGCGAGGTGACGGTGCGCCTCAATAAGGCCGGTCGCATCGTCAACGGCCAAGGCGCGGACACCGATATCGTCATCGCCTCCGTCAAGGCCTACCTCAACGCCCTCAATAAGTTGTTGGGTGGCGAGATGCGGCACCACCCACAGACACCGCACGCGGTCTAGACGCGGCGCTTTTCCCTACGCAATAGCTACAAAAAAGGCGACCTCGCGGCCGCCTTTTTTGTTTGCGCGTGCCGCCCGCATAGGCGTGCATCGCTAGGTTAATTATTGATGTCGGCGCGGGGCAATTCGCCTTCGTTATCGATCAGGTCTTGCGGTAGTTTGTAGAACCACATCTGGCGCATCGAGGTGACCCACATGATGGTGAAGGCTATACCGTAGAGCGCGCCACCGATGATGACCGCCCAGGCAAAGCCGGTCCAGATCTTGGTGAGATACCATGCCGCCACATCGACGATCAAGGACAAGAAGGGCGTGGCGATCACGACACACTTAAACCACGCGGGGCGCACATAGGCGTGGGTGTAGATGTAGCCGATGATGAAGAAGATGAAGGCGATCGAGAACAGGTGGATGTGCGAGACGCGCACCAGTGTGGACACATTCATGCCCTCATCCCGTGCGGTGACCTTGGCGACATCTTCATAGGTGCGCAGATCGGGCAGGTGCGGGTTGGCCTCGGGGTTGTGGCAGGCGACACAATGATCTTGCAGGATGGGGTTGATCTTGGCGTCGAACTCTTCTTGCGGGGCCTTTTTATGCAGCCAAGTAAAGATGACCTCGCGTTTTTCGGCTGGCAACATATCAGCCATGGGGCCGCGCAGGGCGGTTTCGAGTTTGGTGCCGTTGGGGTTGCCGCTATAAGAAATGACCAAGTCTTCGGCGGTCAACATCTCTTTGCCATCTTTGCCGGCGTGCGATTCCCAGACTTGGATCATGGCCATCAGGTAGCCGGTGCCGAAGACCAGCAGGACGCTGGCAAACAGGACGCGCATCGACATCGGTAGATACTGGAAATGCAAAAAGCGAGATTTCATGGATAGCTCCAGACTCAAAAAAGGTGGCGCAGTATATTAGAGGAGATTAATGTCGTCAATGCGCGTAGGGTTGTTTTTGCGATTGCGGTTGATGTGGGTCAACCGCGCGGGCGGCTATGGCGCAGGTAAAGGGCGGTACTGGTGAATAGCCCTAGGGCAAGGATAAGTTCGGCGCTGGCTAGATGTTGTGCGAGGCCGGTTTCGACATAGAGGCGCATGCTGCCTTCCATGACATAGAGCCAGATCAATAATGACATCACTTTGTAGCTGTAACGGCGGCCGTGCAGGATGCCGAACAGCGGGGCAAGCAAGGGCAGGGCTTTTAATACTAGCCAGGATCCCTCGGGGCGTAAGGGTGCCAGCCACAGTTCCCACGCGACGCAGAGGAAGATGAGCGCGATGAGCAATGCGGCGCTGAGCGTTTGTAGGGTCTGAACGCGGAGGGTCATGGTGCAAGGTCGGCGGAGGGAGGGGTGGCATTTAACCACGCCTCGGCCTCTATCCAATGGATACGGCCAAAGCCGCCGATCCAGCGGATGCGCGTCGGTTGGATACGCCAAAAACCAAAATCGTGCAGGGCGAAATAATCGGCCGCCTGTGGAAATAACTGCAAATAGCGCGGGCCGAGGCGATCTTTATCGGGCAAGGGCGTGGCCTGACCGATGACGGTGACGCGGCCGGTGCCTTGCATGTCGTCGGCGAAGGGTTGCATGATCAGCGAGCAACGCGCATCGGCTTTGAGGTTTTTCGTGTGTTCGGCGATCTCTGAGATGAGGATGATGGGGCACCCGTCGTCGTCCAGCATAAAGGGTGTGACCGAGCCAAAGGGGTAGCCCTCTACGCGTTGTGACAGGGTGGATAACACGCCGTGGCGGCAGGCATGGGCAAAGTGGCGCGCCTCGATCGCGAATTCACTCATGCGAGTTTCAGCGCCGTTTCGGCTAGGCGGCGACCCAAGGCAAAGGCCAGCTTGCGCTCATCCTCGGTTAGCGGCTCTTCGCCCGTTGCGCCAGAAAAATGCGTTGCGCCATAAGGCGTTCCACCAGAGCGAGTGCTTACTAGCTCTGGGCTGGAATAGGGCAGGCCAACGATCATCATGCCGTGATGCAAGAGCGGCAACATCATCGACAACAAGGTGGTTTCTTGGCCACCGTGCAGGCTGGCGCTGGCGGTGAATACGGCCGCCGGCTTGCCGATCAGCGCGCCTTGCATCCACAGGCCACTGGTGCCGTCCAGAAAATGCTTGAGGGCGGCGGCCATGTTGCCAAAATGCGTCGGCGAACCCAAGGCCAGACCGGCGCATTCTTCCAAGTCTTGCAAAGTGGCATAGGGCGCGCCTTCGTCGGGGACGGGTTTGCCGGGCGCATCGACCTCGGTAGCGACGCGTGGCACCGTGCGCAGACGGACGCGACAGCCGGCGACGGACTCGACCCCGCGCGCGATCTGGCGCGCGAGTTGCTGAACCGCGCCGTGGCGGGAATAGTAGAGGACGAGGATCTCGGGCATGGAGGCGATCTAAAAACAAAGCGTGCATGCTAGCCTATCACTTGACACTTGGCGAGTGTGGGTACGATGGCGCAAAATAGCGGTCTTACAAAAGCCGCCTGTTTTAAAGGACAGCATGAATCTGCATGAATATCAAGCCAAGGCCGTGTTGCGCGCCTTTGACATTACGACACCGCGTGGCGTGGTGGTGACCGAGGCCGCTGCGTGTGCCGCCGCCGCCGTTGAATTGGGCGGTGATGCCTGGGTGATCAAGGCGCAGGTGCACGCCGGTGGGCGCGGCAAGGCGGGCGGGGTCAAGCTCTGCCGTTCAGTGGACGAACTCGCCGCCGCCGCGCAGTCGCTGTTGGGTCGTCGTTTGGTGACCTATCAAAATGCGCCAGAGGGCCAGCCGGTGACGCAGGTGTTGATTGAGGAGACGCTACCGATTGCGCGTGAGTTGTATCTGTCCATCACCGTCGATCGTGCCGCCGAGCGCATCGGTCTCGTCGCCTCGGCCTCGGGTGGCATGGATATCGAAGCGGTCGCGCAGGCCACGCCCGAGCAGATCTTGCGTGAGTCGGTCAACCCGGTGACGGGGCTCATGGATTATCAGGCGCGCAACATCGCCTTTGGCCTGGGCCTTGCGGGTGAACAGGTCGCTGCCTGCGTGCGCTTGTTAAAGACTTGCTATCGCCTGTTTGTCGAAAAAGACCTCGCCTTGCTGGAGATCAATCCGCTGGTGGTGACGACGGAGGGTCGCCTCGTGCCGCTCGACTGCAAGATGGCGGTGGACGATAACGCGCTCTATCGGCAGAAGGCATTGGCCGAGTTGAACGACCTGACGCAGCTCGACGCGAAGGAGGCCGAGGCGCACGCGCATCAGGTCAATTACATCGCCTTGAACGGCAACATCGGCTGCATGGTGAACGGCGCGGGGCTGGCGATGGCGACTATGGATCTGATCCAGTTGTCGGGTGGCCGGCCGGCTAATTTTCTCGATGTCGGGGGCGGTGCGACGGCGCAGTCGGTGGCCGAGGCCTTTCGCATCATCTTGGCCGATGCGAATGTGCAGGCGGTGTTGATCAACATCTTCGGCGGCATCGTGCGCTGTGACCTGATCGCGGACGGCATCATCCAAGCGGTGCAAGAGGTGGGCGTGACGATCCCCGTCATTGTGCGCTTGGAGGGCACCAATGCAGAGGCCGGGCGGGCGCGCTTGGCCGCGTCGGGCTTGGCGATTATCGCCGCAAATGATCTAAATGAGGCCGCGCAGATTGCGGTAAACGCGGCGCTGGAGTCTGCAAAATGAGTATCCTAATCGACAAAGACACCCGTGTGCTCTGCCAAGGTTTTACCGGCAAACAAGGCAGCTTCCATTCGGAACAATCCATCGCCTACGGCACGCAGATGGTCGGCGGCGTGACCCCCGGCAAGGGTGGCCAGCAGCACCTCAACCTGCCCGTGTTCAATACCGTCAAGGACGCGGTGCGTGCAACCGGCGCCGACGCGACGATGATCTATGTCCCCGCCGCCTTTGCCGCCGATGGCATCTTAGAGGCGGCTGATGCAGGCATCCGCGTCATCGCCTGCATCACCGAAGGCATTCCGGTGCGCGACATGGTCAATGTGAAGGCGGCGATACGCGCCAACGATTGCTACCTCATCGGCCCCAATTGTCCGGGTTTGATTACGCCGGGCGAGTGCAAGATCGGCATCATGCCGGGCTTCATCCATAAACCCGGGCGCATCGGCATCGTCTCCCGTTCCGGCACGCTGACCTACGAGGCGGTGTGGCAGACCACGCAACTGGGCTTGGGTCAATCGACCTGCGTCGGCATCGGCGGTGATCCGATCAAGGGCATGGATTTCATCGACTGCTTGGCGATGTTTGAGGCCGATGACGCGACCGATGCCATCATCATGGTGGGCGAGATCGGCGGTGCGGCAGAAGAAGCCGCCGCTGAGTTTATCGCCGCGCAGATGACTAAACCCGTTGCCGCCTATGTCGCCGGTCTCACCGCGCCGGCGGGTAAACGCATGGGCCACGCCGGCGCGATCATCGCGGGCGGCTCGGGCCGTGCGGCGGACAAGATTGCCGCGCTAGAAAAGGCCGGCGTCGTGGTTGCGCAAAGCCCGGCGGGGATGGGGGCGGCGTTACAGCAGGCGTTACAACGGGCGATGGCGCGCTAAGTTAGCGTTGGCAGGTGGGGCACCCATAGGTTGCGCGGCCGCTGTCGCGGTTGACCTTGATGGGGGTCGCGCAGATGCGGCAGGCTAGTCCGGCTCGGCCATAGACGAAGTAGTTTTGTTGAAACCAGCCGGCATGGCCGAAGCCGTCGACAAAGTCGCGTAGGGTGCTGCCGCCGGCTTGGATGGCCTCAACGAGGATCTCTGTGATGGCGCGGGCGAGGGTATGGCAGCGTGCCTTGCCGAGTCTCCCCGCGTGCGTGCTGGGGCGGATGGCGGCGCGAAACAGGGCCTCGTTGGCGTAGATGTTGCCGACCCCGACGATGCGGTGCGCGTCCATGATGAAGGCCTTGATGGTGACTCGGCGGCCACGGGTGAGGCGGTAGAGGGCGTCGCCGTTGAAGCCGTCTTCGAGGGGTTCTAGTCCTAACCCTTTGATGAGTGGATGCGACTCGGGGTGGTCGCTAAAGAGGACGGCACCGAAACGGCGTGGGTCGTTGTAGCGCAGGCAATAACCGTCATCGAGACCGAGGTCGAGGTGATCGTGCTTGATAACGGCGGTGTCGACGGCGATGCGTTGTAGTCGCCCGGACATCCCTAGATGCACGATGAGGCCGCCGTGGTCGAGGCGAAAGATGAGGTATTTCCCCCGGCGGTCGAGGGCGTGGATGCGTTGCCCCGCCAGTTGGCTGGCGAGATCGGGGGTGACGGGCCAGCGCAGGCGGGCCTCGCGCACGACGATGGGGCCAAAGCAGCGTCCGAGGGTGACGGGTAATAAGCTACGACGAACGGTTTCAACTTCGGGTAATTCCGGCATACTTCGTCTCTCGTGTTTATCGTGTTTCTGGGTGGGTGTGCATCATGCCTGCGCTAGGGTTGAAAATGAAGGTGATCTCATGAATTTACTGCTAAAGGCCCTCGTGCTGCCGTGCGGGCTGTTGTCGTTGACGGCGTGTGCGCAGACGCCTGAACCTGCGCTTATCCCCGAGAAACCGCTTGTAACGGGTGGTTTGACCGCGCCGGTATTGTATGGCTTTTTGTTGGGTGAGATTGCCAGTCAGCGCGGTGATAAACGCTTGTCGGCGGAGGTCTATCTCGATCTGGCGCAGCGCACACGCGATGCACGGGTGGTCAAGCGGGCGGCGGAGTTGGCGGCGCATGCGCAGGATAATGGCCGCGCCATGCAGGCAACGCGGCTGTGGTTGGAGTTGGAGCCAGACGCTTCACCGCCGCGTCATGCCTTGGTCTTGTTGTTGGTGAAAGCCGGGGAGTTGGACGCGGCGGTGCAGGAGACTGCGGTGTGGTTGCAGCGGGCAGGGGCGGTGAACACGAAGGAAAACACGAAGGGAGGCGCGAAGGGGGCCGCTGCCGTCTGGACCTTTTTACCCGGTCTGTATGCGCGAGCCCCTAAGCCTGAGGCGGGCCTAGAGGCGTTAACCCGCGTGGCGGGGAAACACGCAGATGTCGCCGAGGCCTCGTTTGCGGTGGCGCGCTTGGCGTTGCAGGTGGGGCAAGCCGCGCGTGCCTTGCTGGCGGTGGAGTCGGCCTTGAAGTTGCGGCCCGACTGGGAGCGGGCGGCCTTGTTGAGGGCGCAGGTGTTGGCGGAGGGGATGGGCAATAGCCCCGCTGCCCTAGAGGGTTTGGCGCGCTTTGTGCAGCGTTATCCCGAGGCGTATGAGGCGCGGTTTGCCTATGCCGGCGGCTTGGCGCGGGCGCATCGTTTGGTCGAAGCCGGCGCTGCGTATGCGAGTTTATTGCAGGATGCGCCGGAAGACGCGCCCATGAGCACGACCTATTTCTTGGACGCGGGGATCTGGGCCTTGCGTACCGGGGCCTTGGACTTGGCCGAGCAGCGTTTGACGCGGGCCTTGGCCTTGGGTGAGCGGCATCGTGCCCCAAATCGGGCCGCTATCGTGTTGCGTTTGGGCGAGCTGGCCGAGCGGCGGCATCAGGATGAGGAGGCCTTGCGCTGGTACGCGCAGGCGATAGGCCATGAAGGCGGTGCGGAAGGTGTGTTGAAGGCGGTGGTGGTCTTGGGGCGTTTGGGGCGTATCGAGGAGGGACGGCGTCTGTTGGCGAGCGTGGAGGCGGACGATGAGGCTGATCGTATCGAGTTGATCCGCGCTGAGGCGCAGATGTTGCGCGAGGGGCGCGATGCGACGGCGGCCTTGGCGGTCTTGGACACGGCCTTGGGGCGTTATCCAGACCACGCGGATTTGCTCTATGACCACGCCTTGACGGCGGAGGGTGTGGGGCGTTTTGATCTGGCGGAGCAAGGGCTGCGCCGTTTGATCGCGCTGAAACCTAGGCATGCGCACGCCTACAACGCCTTGGGGTACACCTTGGCGGATCGTCTAAACCGACCCATCGAGGCGATTACCTTGCTTGAAAAGGCGTTGTCCTTGTCGCCGGGTGATGCCTTTATCTTGGATAGTTTGGGCTGGGCGCACTTTAAGGCGGGGCATCTGGATGAGGCGATCCGCCTGTTGCGTGAGGCCTATGCCCAGATGAGCGATCCGGAGGTGGCGACGCATCTCGGTGATGCCTTGTGGGCCAAGGGCCTAGAGGCGGAGGCGCGCAGCGTTTGGCAAGACGCGCTCAAGACGCACCCGGATAACGCGCCTTTGCGTAAGGCCGTGGGGCGCAAATAGTGGGGACGGCCTTGCATCGTGTCGTACTCGTGGGGCTGATCGCCCTCGCCGGATGCGCCACGCCGCCGCCTGCGCCGCTCAGGGTGCCCGTGCTCGTGCCCGCGATACAGCCGCTCACGGCCTTTACCTTGGAGGGGCGTATCGCCTTGCGCACGGGGGACGAAAATATCTCCGGTGGGCTGCGCTGGACACGGCAAGGGTCGCATGATCACCTGGTGTTGACGACCCCAATGGGCGGCGCCGTGGCGGAGGTGTTGCGTGAGGGTGAGCGCGTCGAGGTGACGGATCACAAAGGACAGCGCCGCGTGAGTATGGCGGGCTTGGCCGGACTCGATGAACTCGTCGGGGTCAAGTTACCCTTGGATGAGCTGTCCTGGTGGTTGGCGGGCGCGGTCCGCGTGGGCGTGCCCCACCGTGCTACACGCGATGACGAGGGGCGGCTTGCGTATCTGGAATACGCTGATTGGCGCATCGACCTACGCCGCTATCAAAGCGTTGGCGAGCGCTCACTTCCGCATAAACTAACGGTGCGCCGTGGCGATGACTTTGAGTTGCGTCTGGTCGTCGATCAATGGCAGATCCCATGAACGCTGCGCCGGATCGCTTTCCGGCCCCCGCCAAGCTCAACCTCTTCCTGCATGTAACGGGCCGCCGACCGGATGGTTATCACTTGCTACAGACGGTGTTTCGCTTTGTCGATTATGGCGATGCGCTGGAGATACGTCCGCGCCCCGATGGCCGCATCGAATTGCTGGCCCCCTTGCCTGGCGTGCCGGTCGAACAGGACCTGTGTTGGCGCGCCGCGCGCCTGTTGCAGGCCCATACCGGCTGCACGCAGGGCGCGGATATTCGTCTGATCAAACGCCTGCCGATGGGCGGCGGTCTGGGCGGTGGCAGTTCAGATGCCGCGACGGTGTTGATGGTGTTAAATCATCTCTGGGGCTTGGGTCTGTCGCGTGCGACCTTGCAGGGCTTGGGCCTGCAACTGGGCGCGGATGTGCCGGTGTTTGTGTACGGGCAGAGCGCGTTTGCCGAGGGCGTGGGCGAGGTGTTGCAGCCCATGGTGTTGCCGCCGGCGGCGTATGTGGTGTTGTCCCCTGCCGTGGCGGTGTCCACCGCGGCTATTTTTGCACATCGGGAATTGACACGCGACACGCCTAGCCTCACAATAGCCGGCCTTGTGGGTGGTGTATTGACCGATACGCATAACGACCTCGAGCCCTTGGTGGTGCGTCTGTATCCTGAGGTCGCGGCGGCGTTGCACTGGTTGGGTCAGTATGCCGTTGCCCGGATGACCGGGTCGGGGGCGTGTTGCTTTGCCGCCTTTGATCGGCGTGAGGATGCAGAACGGGTGTACGCGTTGCGGCCACCGGGGATGCAGGGTTTTGTAGCAAGCGGTCTGGATCGGCATCCGTTGTTTGGGTTGCTGCTAGATTGAACGCAGTAGATTGATTTGATGGATTTCTTGGGGAGTCGCCAAGTGGTAAGGCACCGGATTTTGATTCCGGCATTCGTAGGTTCGATCCCTACCTCCCCAGCCAGGATTTTTTAGATAGGTGTGCGGTTTGTCGCTACACGCCTTTTTCTCCTTCGCATGGAGTACGCAGTGGCCTTTGATAGCCTGATGGTGTTTACGGGAAATGGGAATCCGCTCTTGGCGGAGCAAGTGACGCGTCATTTGGGTATCCCTTTGGGTCACGCAACCGTGGGCCGTTTTTCGGACGGTGAGGTCATGGTCGAGGTGCACGACAATGTGCGCGGCAAGGATGTCTTTATCCTGCAATCGACCGGTGCGCCGACCAATGACAACCTGATGGAGATCATGCTGTTGGCCGATGCCTTGCGGCGCGCCTCAGCCGGTCGTATCACCGCTGCGATGCCGTATTTTGGCTATGCGCGGCAAGACCGTCGGGTGCGCAGTGCGCGGGTGCCGATCGCGGCGCGTGTGGTGGCGGACATGTTGACCGGCGTGGGCGTGAACCGTGTCCTCACCATGGACCTGCACTCCGATCAGATTCAAGGTTTCTTTGATGTGCCGGTGGACAATGTCTATTCGACGCCCATCCTGTTGGCCGATATCCGGGCGCAGAACTACGAAAACTTGATCGTGGTGTCGCCCGATGTCGGCGGCGTGGTGCGGGCACGGGCAACGGCAAAGTTGATCAACAATGCCGACCTCGCCATCATCGACAAGCGCCGTCCCAAGCCGAATGTGGCCAAGGTGATGCACATCATCGGCGATGTCAAAGATCGCACCTGTGTGATTATGGATGACTTGGTGGATACCGCGAACACCTTGTGCGAGGCGGCGGGCGCGTTAAAAGAGCATGGCGCTAAGCGCGTTGTGGCCTATTGTACGCACGGGGTCTTGTCCGGCAGTGCGGTGGGGCGCATCGCCGCGTCGGCGCTGGATGGGTTGGTGGTGACCGATACCATCCCGTTGCGTGACGATGCGTGTCAGTGCGCTAAGATTCGGGTGTTGTCTGCGGCTGATTTGGTGGCGGAGACGATACGGCGCATCAACAAAGAGGATTCGGTCAGCTCGCTGTTCGCAGAATAGCGGGTTGACGATGTGTACCCTCTGGTCGCGGAGGGTTTTTTTATGCTGTTTTGGAGTAGAACATGAAATTTGACATTATTGCTAAGACCCGTAACCTGCAAGGCACGAGTGCGAGCCGCCGCCTGCGGGGTACGGGCCTGGTCCCCGCTATCGTTTACGGTGAGGGCCAAGCCGCCGTTTCCATCGAGCTCGATCATAAAGCGCTGCTGCTCAACTTGCGCCACGAGACCTTCCATTCGTCCGTGCTGACACTGTCCATCGACGGTAAGGCCGAGCCGGTGTTGTTGCGCGATGTGCAGGTTCACCCGGTGCGTACACAGGTCTTGCATGTGGACTTCCAGCGCGTCGATCCGACCCACAAGATCCACCT
>QYQG01000005.1 GCA_007280375.1 Betaproteobacteria bacterium | reverse complement strand
CCTCCTTGGTTGCAGCCTTCACCGCTGCCGAATCCGTGCGGGAAAGCGCCTTCGCTGTGACCGTATCCAAAGGCATGGCAGGATGTGCCTGAGAAGTAGGTGCTGCGACCGTAGGCATGCCAGTCCCCACATTAACAACAGGACTCATCGTTGCTGCGCTCACCGCCTGCGCCAGCGTCAGCAGCGGTATGACACACATCCACGCGTTATCGATAATTTTAGACATAAAATTTTCCTATAAATACCATTACGATTGGTCGTAAATAACGCCTTAGCGCCGACCCAAACTCGGCCAACCCGTCGTCCAAGCGGCCTTCAACGCGGCCATCTGACCTGCGGATTCAGGGTTAGCGCCCGCCTTGCGAATGGCGCGACGGATGAAGGCGATCAACACCCCCAGGAAGAGACCGGCCACGCCCGCAAGCAAGACGATCTGGGCGCGTTTAGGCTTACTCTTCCGTTCAGGGGCCTGGGCGATGTCGATCTGTTGCAACAACGGGCCTTCGCGGGCCTCATCGACGCGGGCCATCTCATATTGCTTAACCAAGACCTCAAGGATGGCCTGTTGCGTTTTGACATCACGCAAAGCCACAACGGCGGCGCGTCCCTCGTTGCTGACAGGTCTCACACGACCGCCGCCCTCTTCCATCTTGGCCAATTGACCACGCAAGGCGGATAACTCACTGGCGATGCGTTGCATCTCGGGATTTTGTGCCGTGGCAAACTGGCGCAGGGCCGAAAGCTCGACCTCTTTGGCCGCGATCTGACCGCGCAAGGTCGCGCTGGCCGTGACGCTCACTTGGGCCAACACCTCGGTAATCGGCAGACCCCCCTGAGCGCTCAGCGTACGAAAACTCGAATCGGCCATCGTCAAGGCCTCTTGCGTCTTCTTAATCTGCAACTCAAAGAAGGCGCGACGCTGCTGGGCCTCGGTCACGGCCAGCCGGCCCATCAAACGGCTCAAGGCCTCGACATGGGCGTTGGCCAATCTAGCCGCAAAGACCGGGTCTTTGTCGTCCACCTCGATGGTCATCAGGCCCGACTTCTTGTCGCTACTGATCTTAGCCGCGCCCTCCAAGGCCTTGCGCGCACCGTCCTGGGTCTCACTCTCGAAATAATCCTTCAGCTTAAGGCGAGCGATGAGATCGTCTTGCAAGGTCTGACTCTTAAAGAAGGCGACATACATCTCGTCCGGGCTCTTAATCCCAGCCGCTGCCAATGCGCCCAGTGAAGCCAGCGCGGCCGAGGCCCCGCTTTGTTGCTGTTGCGGCGGCAGGATGATCGTCTTAGCTGTATAGATCGGCGTCAGCGTCAACGCGTACACCATCGCCACCAGCGTCGTTAACGCAGGAATACCCAACAGCGTCTGTTTCTCCTCGCCCAGCGCGGTGGCCAAGTCGAGCAGGCTGATCTCGTCGTCTTCGGGGACGGGAATCTGTGTATCCATGATTACATCTCCATTCTTTTTATAACCCTCGGTACGGGGAGCCATGCAGCAAACTTATCCACTTGGGCAACGAATTATACACAGCATTCACCCAGACAATATGAACTTTTACCTTAACAAGATAAATACAGTCTATCCGTCCACCAGAAACCGCCCACGCAGTTCATTCAGATTCAAGGCATCGAGCAGGGCCTCCAGGCGCGCGCGCGCATCGCCGCGCGGCGTGTCGCTCTGCGTGGCGATGATCAGTTCGTTCTTCATCGAGTGTTCCCAACCGACCAACTCAGTGACGGTGACTTGATAGCCGTGCGCTTGCAGTTGCAGACTGCGCAGGACATTGGTCAGCACACTACCAAACTCGCGCGTGTGGATGGGGTGCCGCCACAACTCGGACAACACGGTGCGGCCAAACGAGGCGTTCTTGTTCTGCCGCAATACGGCGGCGACCTCGGCCTGACAACAGGGCACCAGAACAATGTGACGCGCCTGTTTGGCCAACGCGAAACGGATCGCATCGTCGGTCGCCGTGTTGCAAGCGTGTAGTGCGGTGACGATATCGACCGCGGCGGGCAGGGCAGGCGACGCGATCGACGCCTCCACCGTCAGGTTTAGAAACGACATGCGTGTAAAGCCCGCCCGCACGGCTAGGTCTTGCGCAGAACGGATCAACTCCGCGCGCGTCTCGATGCCGTAGACCTGCCCCGTCGCCCGCGCCTTCAAGAACAGGTCGTAGAGGATAAAGCCCAGATACGACTTGCCCGCACCATGATCGACCAGCGTCAGGTCGCCACGGCGCGCCATCACCTCGGTCAACAAGGGCTCGATGAAGTTGTACAGGTGGTAGACCTGCTTCAGCTTGCGCCGGCTGTCTTGATTGAGCGTGCCATCCCGCGTCAGGATGTGCAGGGCCTGCAACAATTCCACCGATTGATCGGGGCGTATCTCGGGTATTTTCATTGGCGGTTTCATGGCGGTGATTTTCGCATAACCACACCGCGGCGCGGGTTGAAATATAGGCCGCGTGCCGTCACGCTAGCCACCATGACACACATAGACCTGACCACCCGCCCCTTCGACGACCACTTCGTGCGCCACCTGCCGGCCGACCCCAGCACCCGCCCCGGCGTGCGCCAAGTCCATGAGGCCATCTACAGCCTAGTCCAACCCACGCCGGTCGCCGCGCCGCGCCTCTTGGGCTGGTCGGACTCGCTCGCCGCCGAACTGGGCATTGCCCGTCCCGCGCCCGACAGCCCGGCCTTACTCGCCTTGGCCGGCAACACCGTGCTGCCCGGGATGCGCCCCTACGCGGCCTGCTACGGCGGCCACCAATTCGGCCACTGGGCCGGACAACTGGGCGATGGCCGTGCGATCAACCTCGGCGAATGGCTAACCACCGACGGCAAACGCTACGAACTGCAGCTAAAAGGCGCCGGCCCCACACCCTATTCGCGGCGTGCCGATGGCCGCGCCGTGTTGCGCTCATCCCTGCGCGAATTCCTTTGTAGCGAGGCCATGCACCACCTCGGCATCCCCACCAGCCGCGCCCTATCGCTCGTCGCCAGCGGCGATACGGTGATCCGCGACATGTTCTACGACGGCCATCCAGAAGCCGAACCCGGCGCGATTGTTTGCCGCGTCGCGCCCAGTTTTGTGCGCTTCGGCCACTTTGAGATCCACGCCAGCCGCGCTGACACCGCACTCGTCAAGCACCTCGCCGACTATGTCATCACCACGCAGTTTCCCGAACTCGGCACCGAATTTGGCACACTCGGCCCGGCCGTCTATGCGCACTGGTTCACACGCATCTGCCAACGCACCGCTCGCCTCGTCGCGCACTGGATGCGGGTCGGTTTCGTCCACGGCGTGTTAAACACCGACAACATGTCCATCCTCGGCTTGACCATCGACTACGGCCCCTACGGCTGGCTGGACGGCTACGAACCGGGCTGGACCCCCAACACAACCGACGCCGAAGGACGCCGTTACTGTTTCGCCAATCAGCCCCAAATCGCGCACTGGAACTTGGCCCGACTGGCCCAAGCGATCGCGCCCTTGGTCGATGACGCGGCAGCGTTAGATGCCGGCCTCGCCGCCTATAGCGAGACCTTCAACGCCACCCACAGCGAACACCTCGCCGCCAAGCTCGGCCTAGCCCGCTTAGCTCGCCCCGGCCACCCAGACGATAGCGCCCTCATCAGCGAGCTCTTCGCCCTATTGCAACGGCAAGAGACCGACTACACCGTCTTCTTCCGCCGCCTCGCCGATGTTGACCTTAGCGCCACCGAACCGGCCCGTAGCGCGCCGCTCATGGCGGCCTATTACGCACCCATCAACGCCGAAACCCAACACGCCCTTGACGGCTGGCTAACCCGTTATCACGCCCGCGTGCTCAGCGACCCCAGCGACCCCACCACCCGCCGCGCCCGCATGAACCGCGCCAACCCCGCCTTCATCCTGCGCAACTACCTCGCCGTCGGCGCCATCGAAGCCGCCAGCCGCGGCGACACGGGCGAACTAGAAAAACTCTTGCACGCCCTGCAAAACCCCTACACAGAAACCGACACCTATAAACTACAATGTCGGCCTGAATGGGCGCGACACAAAGCAGGATGCTCCGCGCTCTCGTGTAGTTCATGAACGCCCGCCTTGAGTAAGGATTACCATGACCCTCACCGACACCCGGCACGCCGACCTCCTCCTTCAAGGCGGCACCGTCATAACCCCCAACGGCCGCGAGCAGATCGACATCGCCTGTCGTGACGGACGCATCGTCGGACTAGGCGATCTTGCCGCGTGGACGGCCACCGAGACCTTCAACGCACGCGGCCTGCACTGCCTGCCCGGCGTAATCGACAGCCAAGTCCATTTCCGCGAACCCGGCCTCACCCACAAAGAGGATATCGAGAGCGGCACCCGGGGCGCGGTCTTAGGCGGCGTGACCGGCGTGTTCGAGATGCCCAACACCAACCCGCTAACGCTAACCGCCGCCGACCTGCAGGCCAAACTCGACAAGGCCGCACACGGTGCGTGGTGCGAACACGCCTTTTACATCGGCGGCTCTGCTGTCAACGCCGCGCACCTCGCCGAACTCGAACAACGACCCGGTTGCGCTGGCGTCAAGGTCTTCATGGGCAGCTCATTTGGCGACCTGCTGGCTGCCGAAGATGATGTCTTAGAGGGCATCCTGCGCAGCGGTCAACGCCGCGTCGCCATCCACGCCGAGGACGAGGCGCGCCTGCAAGCGCGCAAACACCTCGCACAGACCTCCGGCGATGTGCGCGACCACCCCGTCTGGCGCGATGTCGAGAGTGCGCTGAGCGCCACCCGCCGCATCGTCGCCCTCGGCCAAAAGACCGGCCGCCTCTTACACATCTTGCACATCAGCAGCGGGGACGAGATGCGTTTTCTGGCCAAACACAAACATCGCGTCACGGTCGAGGCCCTACCGCATCACCTGACGCTCGCAGCGCCCGAGTGTTACGAACGACTCGGCACCTTGGCGCAGATGAACCCACCGGTGCGCGACGCGGCGCATCAGGCTGCCCTCTGGGAAGGCATCCGCAACGGCACGGTCGATTGCCTCGGCAGCGACCATGCCCCGCACCTCTTAGAAGAAAAATCCCTGCCCTACCCCCAATCGCCGAGCGGCATGACTGGCGTACAGACCCTGTTGCCCATCATGCTCAACCATGTCCATCACGGCCGCCTCAGCCTCGAACGGCTAGTCGATCTGACCAGCGCGGGGCCGGCACGCATCTTCGGCATCGCCGGCAAAGGCCGCATCGCGCTCGGCATGGACGCCGACTTTAGCGTGGTCGACCTTAACACCACACGCCAGATCGAAAACCGCTGGATCGCCAGCCGCGCCAACTGGACCCCCTACGACGGCATGACCTGCCACGGCTGGCCCATCGCCACGATCATCCGTGGCCGTCCCGTCATGCAGGACGACACCCTCATCGACAGCCCCGCCGGAAAACCGATGCGTTTTTGGGGCGTAAATCCCACCGCCACCCCATGATCCCCCGCTGTATCCTTTTTGACCTCGACGGCACCCTCGTCGACACCGCGCCCGACCTCGCCATCGCCCTCAACCAACTGCTGCACGCCCACGGCAAGCCCGCGTTGACGACCGCCGCCATCCGCCCCGTCGCCTCGCACGGCACCCCCGGTTTATTAGGCCTAGGCTTTGGTCTCACCCCCTTGGATGCCGCCTTTGCTGAACTACGGCGTGAATACCTCGACCTCTACGAGGCCACCGCCTACCGCGCCAGCCACCTCTTTGACGGCCTCGCCGAGAGCCTGGCCTATCTAGAAAACGACGGCCGCCGCTGGGGCGTGGTCACCAACAAACCCGCGCGCTTCACCGAACCGCTGCTCGCTGCCCTAAATCTCAGCCAACGCGCCGCCTGCATCGTCAGCGGTGACTCGGCCGCGCACCCCAAACCCGACCCTGCGCCGATGCGGATGGCCTGCCAGCTCGCCGCTGTCGCCGCCACGGAATGTCTCTATATCGGCGATGCCGAACGCGACTGTCAAGCCGCCCACGCCGTCGACATGCCCTGCGCCATCGCCGGCTGGGGCTATCTCGGCCCCGATGATCACCCCGCAGACTGGGGCGCCGAACACCATTTCGCTACACCGTACGCGTTATTGCGCTGGCTCCAAGCATAAAACCTTGCATTTATTAAAAGCCATGCTATCGTGGTCAGCCTGTGGGTCCGACCTGGTTTCGACGGGGGTCGCGAAGCGGAGTAGTGCATACCGAGGACCAGTCACCTCGTAAATACATCTGGAAATCATTAAACGCAAACGACAATCGTTTCGCTCTAGCCGCTTAAGGCTAGACTGCACACCAGTTGGTTTCCGGGCTGGGTCAGAAGTGGGTTTACCCATGACTGGCAGTGCAGACATTAACGGAAACTCGTTCTGCGCCGGGTCACTTGGCGCAGCACTAAACTTAAGGTGAATCGCCCAAACGCAGCCTGTTCGGCCGGCGTCGCACGGGTTAAATCAAACGACCGAACTAAGTATGTAGAGCTGCCTGTAGAGGACTTTCGGACGCGGGTTCGATTCCCGCCGGATCCACCACCAATACGCCATCCAGCCCGCCAATGCCCCTCGTCGGCGGTGCGAGGCCCGCCCCCCATCTATCCCCCGCTCAACCCCCTGCAGGCCCGGCTTCTTCCCGACAACTGACGGCGCCGTCGTTTAGAGGAGCCGCCCCAGCTGTTGT
>QYQG01000038.1 GCA_007280375.1 Betaproteobacteria bacterium | reverse complement strand
GTCTTACAACTTATTCGACTGCATCGAATGTGGCTGCTGCGATTTCGTCTGCCCCAGCCACATCCCGCTGGTCGATTTCTTCCGCTACGCCAAGGGCGAGATCTGGGCGCGCGAAGGAGAAAAAGCGGCCGCCGATCAAGCCCGCGTGCGGCACGAATTCCGTGACCTCCGCCTCGAACGCGAGAAACGCGAAAAGGCCGCGAAACACACCGCCGCGAAACAAAAGACCGTAGCCTCCACCGCCACCACCCCCACCGCCGAAGACCCCGAGGCGGCGCGCAAAAAGGCCATCATCCAAGCCGCCCTCGCCCGTGCCGCAGCCAGCAAGGCCGAGATCACCCCCCAAAACACCGACGCACTGCCCGCAGAAAAGATGCAAGAGATCGCCGAGATCGAGGCCCGTCGCGCCCAGTTGCGTCAGACCGTGCACAACAAATTTATCGAAGACGACCCCGACGCGCCCCGAGAGGACACCCAAACATGACGCACCGTCATTCCCGCGTAGGCGGGAACACCTCCACCCCCTCCGTCACCCGCGTCATGGCGCAGGTCCTCACAGCCCTCCTGCCCGGCATCCTCACCCATGTCTGGCTGTTTGGCCCCGGCATCGTGGTCAGCCTCGTGCTATGTAGCGTCTTTGGCCTCGCCTTCGAGGCCGCCGTCCTGCGCCTGCGTCGCTACCCAATCAAACCCTTCCTCAGCGACGGCACGACCCTCGTCACCGCCGCCCTCCTCGCCCTCACCCTCCCCACGCTAATGCCGTGGTGGATCTACGCCGTCGGCATGCTGTTTGCCATCGTGGTGGCCAAACACCTCTACGGCGGCCTAGGGCAAAACACCTTCAACCCAGCGATGCTCGGTTTTGCGGTACTCATCGTCAGCTTCCCAGCACAGATCAACGCCTGGCCCGCGCCCTTGGCCCTCGCCGCCAACGCCCCCAGCCTCAGTGACATCCTCGCCATCACCTTTGGCGGCTTTGGCGACATGAGTCACCTCAGCCCCGATGCCTACACCGAGGCCACCCCGCTCGACAGCCTGAAGGCCCACCTGCGCGCCGGTCACGATGCCGCCTCCTTGCTCGGCCACAACCTCATCCCCACGCTCGCCGCCCGCGACCTCGTGGCCCTCGCCTATCTCATCGGCGGGGTCTATCTCCTCGCGCAACGCATCATCACCTGGCATATCCCGATCGCCTTCTTAGCTGGCATGGGCGGCATTGCAGGCTTGCTGTACCTCATCGACCCCACCGCCTCCGCCGGCCCGCTCTTTCACCTCCTCATCGGCGGCTCCCTCCTCGGCGCCTTCTTCATCGCCACCGACCCCGTCTCTGCCGCCAACACCCCCTTGGGCAAGATCCTCTACGCGGGCCTCGCCGGGATCCTCGTCGTCCTCATCCGTAGCTTTGGCAGTTTTCCCGACGGCATCGCCTTTGCCGTCCTCATCATGAACGCCGCCGCACCGCTCATCGACGCCTACACCCAACCGAAGGTCTTTGGCCACAGCCACCGTCGCCGACCGGGAGATACGCAATGAGCAGCACGCCACATTGGACGCGGGACATCCTTCAGCCGGCGGCAGTCTTGGTCGTCTTTTCCGCCATCAGCGCCTTTCTCTTGTTCGGCACGCACAGCCTCACCGCACCGGCGATAGCGCGCGCTGAACGCGCCCTAAAGAACAGCCTCCTCGCCCAAACCCTGCCTGCTGACCGCTTTGATAACGACCTCTCACAGGCCGAACGCCCGCTCGCGACCGACCCCTTGCTCGGCCTAAAACGCCCCGGCAGTTACTTTGTAGCCACGCTCAAGGGGCAACCCAGCGCCGTCATCCTAGAGGCCAGCGCCCCCGATGGCTACGCCGGCGAGATCAAACTCCTCATCAGCATCCTAGCCGACGGCCGCCTAGGCGGGGTGCGCGTCGCCAGCCACCACGAAACCCCCGGCCTCGCCGACTTTATCGAGGCCAAGCGCAGTCCGTGGATACAGCAATTTAACGGCAAGAGCCTACAACAGCCCAGCGACAGCGGCTGGAAAGTCAAAAAAGACGGCGGTCAATTTGATGCCGTGGCCGGCGCCACCGTCACCCCGCGCGCCATCGTCAAGGCCGCACACCGCGCCCTGCGCTATTTTGAGCAGCACCGCGCCACCCTACTGACCCCGGAGACCGCACCATGATGGCTTGGCCCGAATCAAGAGAGGTCCTCTACAACGGCCTCTGGAAACAAAACCCCGGCATCATCCAACTGCTCGGCCTCTGTCCGCTGTTGGCGATCAGCAATACCGTGGTCAATGCCCTCGCGCTCGGACTCGCCACCACCCTCGTCATGGCCATCGCCAGCGGCAGCATCGCCGTCATCCGCAACCTCATCCCCAGCGCCCTGCGCATCCCCGTCTTTGTCCTCATCATCGCCGCGCTGGTCACCGTCATCACCCTCATCATCCAGGCCTACGCCCAGCCGCTCTACCTCGTCCTCGGCATCTTCCTGCCGCTGATCACCACCAACTGCATCGTCCTCGCCCGCGTCGAGGCCTTCGCCTCTAAACAACCGACTGGACTCTCCATCCTCGATGGCATCGCGATGGGATTGGGGCTAACCGGCGTCCTCATCGCGCTCGGCGCGCTACGCGAACTGTTTGGTAAAGGCACCCTCTTTTCGGGCTTTGACCTCGCCCTCGGCGAGATGGCCAGCAACTGGACCCTCACCGTTTTCCCTGACTACAGCGGTTTTCTGCTCGCTATCCTGCCGCCCGGCGCGTTCATCGGTCTCGGCCTACTCATCGCCCTACGCAACTTTTTACACGCCCGCTATTCGTGAACCGGGCCGCTGTCGCCGAATGCTTTCGCCGTTTTGAAAACGCCAACCCCGAGCCGCGTGGCGAACTCGAACACCGCAACGCCTTCGAATTATTGATTGCCGTCATCCTCTCCGCGCAGGCCACCGATAAAGGCGTCAACCGCGCCACCGCGCCCTTATTCGCCATCGCCAACAGCCCCGAGGCTATCCTCGCGCTAGGCCTAGACGGGCTGACCACCTATATCCGCAGCATCGGCCTCTACCCAACTAAGGCAAAAAACATCCTCGCCACCTGCCAACAACTCATAGAGCACTTCAACAGCACCGTGCCAGAGACGCGTGCCGAGTTAGAGACCCTACCCGGCGTCGGTCGCAAGACCGCCAATGTCGTCCTCAATATCGCCTTCGGTCAGCCAACGATGGGTGTCGACACCCATGTCTTTCGCGTCGCCAACCGCACCGGCATGGCCATAGGCAAGACCCCGCTCGCCGTCGAGACGCGCCTGATGCAGGTCATCCCCACCGAGTTCATGCGCCACGCCCACCACTGGCTCATCCTACACGGACGCTACACCTGCACCGCACGATCACCCCACTGCGGCACCTGCCCCATCGCCGACCTCTGCGCGACAAGGAGAAAAACCCCCTGAGGGCTACACGCTACGTCTCACAGCCCACGCGCGAGATCGGCCTTGAGATCGTCTATATGTTCCAGCCCAACGGCGATGCGGATGAGGCCGTCGCTGATGCCCGCTGCCGCGCGTTGTTCCGCCGTCATACGGCTGTGCGTGGTGCTGGCGGGATGGGTAATCGTGGTCTTGGTATCGCCCAAGTTCGCCGTGATCGACATGATCTCAGTCGCGTCGATCAAACGCCAGGCCGCATCCTTGCCGCCCTTTAATTCAAACGCGACGATGCCGCCGCCCGTGGTCTGCTGACGCATCGCCAAGGCGTGTTGCGGGTGCGAGGGCAGGCCGGGGTAGAACACGCGCGCCACTTGCGGCTGCGCCTCCAACCAAGTCGCCAAGGCCAATGCGCCCGCCGAGTGTGCTTGCATCCGCACCGCCAAGGTCTCCAGCCCTTTGAACAAGACCCAGGCGTTAAAGGCCGACAGCGTTGGGCCGGCGGTACGCAGAAAGGTATACACGCCTTCCATCAACGCGTTTGTGCCCAGCACCGCACCACCTAAGACGCGGCCTTGACCGTCGATGTATTTGGTCGCCGAATGGATGATGATGTCCGCGCCCAGGTCTAAAGGCCGTTGCAGGATGGGCGTGCAAAAACAATTATCGACCGCCAGCCACGCGCCGTGTTGATGCGCAATCTGTGCCAAGGCGGCGATGTCCGACACCTCGGTCAAGGGGTTGGACGGCGATTCGACAAAGAACAAACGGGTGTTAGGACGCACGGCAGCGCGCCATTCTTCTGGGTCGGTCGGCGAGACGAAGGTGGTCTCGATCCCAAACTTACCCAAGATATTAGTGAACAACTGCACCGTCGAACCAAAGATAGAGCGCGAGGCAACGATGTGCTCGCCCGCCCGCATCAGGCCCATCACCGTCGCCATGATCGCCGCCATGCCGGACGCAAAGGCCACACCGCGCTCAGCCCCTTCCATCTCGGCAAGGCGTTCTTCAAAGGCATTCACCGAGGGGTTGGTGAAGCGGGCGTAGATCATCCCCGGCTCGGCCCCCGAGAAGCGTGCCGCCGCCTGCGCCGCGCTGTCAAAGACAAAGCTGGAGGTGAGATACATCGCCTCGCCGTGTTCGTTGAACGGGGTGCGATGGATGCCACTACGGATGGCCAAGGTCTCGGGGTGCAAGGTCGTCATCTCAGCCCCCGGTCGCCAGATTGAGGTCCATCTGGCGCGTCTTTTTGCTCGCGCCTGTGGCCGGTTTTCCACCGTTGCGGGCGGCCTCTAGGTCAGCCAGATACGCCTCCGTCACATCACCGGTCACATATTTTCCATCAAAACACGAGGCATCAAAGGCCGTCAGCGCCGGGTTGACCTGTTGCACGGCGCGGATCAGGTCGGATAGATCCTGATAGATCACCGCATCGGCGCCAATCTCGGCCGCAATCTCGGCATCCGTGCGCCCATTGGCGAGCAGTTCCGAGCGCGTCGGCATGTCGATGCCATAGACATTGGGGAAACGCACCGGCGGGCTGGCCGAGGCGAAATACACCGCCCGCGCCCCGCAATCGCGCGCCATCTGGATGATCTCGCGACTGGTCGTGCCGCGCACAATAGAGTCATCGACCAAGAGCACATTCTTGCCCGTAAACTCCACCGCCATGGCGTTGAGTTTTTGCCGCACCGATTTTTTGCGTTCGCCCTGCCCCGGCATGATGAAGGTGCGGCCGATGTAACGATTCTTGATAAAGCCCTCGCGATAAGAGACCCCCAACTGACTCGCCAATTGCAAGGCCGAAGGACGACTCGTATCGGGGATGGGGATAACGACATCAATGCGCAGATGGGCAAAGTCGCGACGGATCTTTTCCGCCAAAAATTCGCCCATGCGTAAGCGTGTCTCGTACACCGAGGTATTGTCGATAATCGAGTCGGGCCGGGCAAAATAGACATACTCAAAGATGCACGATTGCAGTCGCGCCCCTTCCGCACACAACGCGGTTTCCAGCGTGCCGTCGCTACTCACCACCACGGCCTCACCCGGACGCACATCGCGCACGCGCTGATAGCCCATCGCGTCTAACGACACACTCTCGGAGGCCACCATCCATGCATCGCCGCCCTCTTCCTCACGGCGACCCATCACCAAAGGACGAATCCCGTTAGGATCACGAAACGCAACCAGGCCAAAGCCCGCAATCAGGATGACCACCGCATACGCGCCGCGACACCGCTGATGCACGGCCCGCACCGCCGTAAAGACCGCCGCGTTGTTCGGTGCCTCGCCATGCGCTGCGGCCTGCAACTCGTGCGCAAAGACATTGAGTAAGACCTCAGAGTCTGAGCCCGTATTGACATGGCGTAGGTCGTCACGAAACACCTCGTCTTTTAACTGTGCGGTATTGGTCAGATTACCGTTATGCGCCAAGACGATACCAAACGGCGCGTTGACATAAAACGGCTGCGCCTCGGCCTTGGAAGAGGCATTACCCGCGGTCGGATAACGCACATGGGCGATCCCCGCACAGCCTTCCAGGTCGCGCATATCGCGGGTGCGGAAGGCATCGCGCACCATGCCCTTGGCCTTGCGCATATTGAACGAGCTGCCGTCCATAGTGCAGATCCCCGCCGCATCTTGGCCGCGATGTTGCAAGAGCTGGAGTCCATCGTAGAGCAACTGATTAACCGGTTCGGGGGAGACGATCCCAATAATTCCGCACATGGCGTTTTCCTATGAAAAAAGCTAAGTCAATCGAATCTTATCAGCCAATTCGGCCGGTAACAGAGAGGTGAAATTCAGGGCCAATGTAGCCAAAGGCGCACTTAACAACGAGCGTTGCCAGAGCTCTGACTGCGGCAACACGGTCAAGCCGCTCACCAACACCAACACGACCAAGACCACCCCGCCGCGTAAAAAACCGAACACCGCGCCTAATAATCGATCTTCCAGGCTCAGGCCCGCCGCCTTGACTAGACCATGCAAGGCCGAAGAGATCAACATGGCAGCGATAAAGATCGCGATAAAGGCCACGGCCATCGCCACCGCATCGCGTAGCCCACCCTCGGTCATCCCCGGCAGGTAGGGGCCTAGCCACGCGGCCAACGGCCCCGTCAGCAAAAACGCCACCACCCACGCCGCCAACGAGATCGCCTCGCGCACCAAGCCGCGTTTCAGCCCCAAGAGCAAAAACGCCAGCACGATGGCCAAGGCCACGCCGTCCAGAACGGTCATGGATTAACCATCACGGCAACAAAACCCTTGGCACGCAACTGGCCTTGCATAGCCTGTGCGGCCGCCTGCGCCGAGAACGGCCCACAACGCACCTTATAACGACCATTATCTTCCACAATATTGACCGTAAAACCCGCATTCGCCACACGCTGAGCCAAGGTCTTTGCACTGCCAGCACTGGAAAAAGCCCCTAACTGTAAAAAAGTCACCGTGGACTGCACGCCCTTGGCGGCATTCGGAGCCGGCTGTGCTGGCGCAGGGGCTGGCGCAGCGGGGCTAGGGACAGCAGGACTAGGGACTGCGACCGGCGGCGCATTCGGCACACTAGGCGCAGCGACCGTAGGGCTAGGCCCGTCCATACCCGACACGCCCATCGACCCCGGCAACTCTCGGGACGGGATGACGATCTCAACATCGTCACTCACGGGCGGCGGCTCCGTATCAAACAGCATCGGCAAGACCACCACCGTCGCCAAGGCCAAGGCAATTGCACCGATCAGGCGGCGTTGTGCGCTGCGTTTTAATGCGCTTTCTGCATCAGGCATGGTCGTTCATCCTATTCTAGGGTTAGCGTGTAGTGATCAGCGCCGTTTGCACGACGGCGGCTACTGTGTAGAAAGAGCCAAAGGCCGCTATTGTATCAGCGGCGTTAGCATCAGAACACGCTGCGTGCCATGCCTCGGTCACTGACGAATGTACTTTTACCGTACACCCCGCCGCCGCCAAGATCGCCGCCAAGTCCGTCACCGGCGCGGCGCGCGCACCCTCCAGCGGGGCGATATACCACTGATCAAACACACCGCACAGGGCGGCCACAACCCCGGCGACATCCTTATCACCCAACATCGCGCAGACCGCGATTCGCGCCCCCGTCGGCGGAAGATCGGCCAACTGCCCCGCCAAGGTACGCGCCGCGTGCGGGTTGTGCGCCACATCCACGATGCGTAACGGCGCGTGGCCGATGACCTGAAACCGCCCCGTCACCTGCGCCGTCACGATCCCCGTGCGCACCGCCGCCACCGGCAAGGGCAGGCGCGCCCGCAACAGCCACAACGCCGCCAAGGCCGCTGCCGCGTTGCGATATTGATGCGCGCCCAGCAAGGCCGGGCGTGGCAGGGCCGGAAACACCGCCCCCGGCACGCGGCATGCCCAACGGCCATCGTCATCCCGTTCGATCGTGATCTCGCGCCCCAGCAACCAGATCGGCGCCGCCGGGCTCGCCAAGACGCTGTTCGGCGCGCACGGATCGCTGCACACCATGGGGCGACCGGTGCGCGTAATCCCCGCCTTCTCCCGCCCTATCGCCTCACGATCGTCGCCCAACCAGGCCTGATGATCGAGGTCCACCGGGGTGATGACGGCGCAATCGGCCGCGAGGATATTCACCGCATCGAGCCGCCCGCCCAGCCCCACCTCCAACACCAGCGCATCGAGCTTCGCCTCTGCAAACAGGCACAAGGCCGCCAGCGTCCCGTGTTCAAAATAGCTTAACGGGGTATCGCCGCGCACCGCCTCGACCGTCGCAAAGGCCGCCAGCAACGCGGCATCGCTCACCTCGGCGCCATCGACACACACGCGCTCGTTGTAGCGCACGAGGTGCGGCGAGGTGTACAGCCCAACGCGATAGCCGCCGGCACGCAACACCGCGTCCAAAAAGGCACAGGTCGAGCCCTTGCCGTTGGTGCCGGCGACCGTGATCACGGGGATAGAAAAGGTCAGGCCCAGACGCGCCCAGACCGCCGCCACCCGTTCTAAGCCTAGTGTGATTTGCGTCGGATTACGCGCCTCCAACCACGCCAACCAGGCCGCGAGGTCGGTAGGCCCTGTGGCCGCAGTCATTCGAGCGTCGGGGGTTTACGCCGTTGCAGTTGCGCGAGGAGGCGCGCCAGTTCACGACGCATCTCACGCCGATCGATAATGCGGTCGATCGCGCCATGTTCAAGCAAAAACTCAGGCCGTTGAAAACCCTCCGGCAAGGTCTGGCGCACGGTCTGCTCGATCACCCGGGGGCCGGCAAAGCCGATCAGGGCATTCGGCTCGGCCACGATGACATCGCCCAGCATCGCAAAACTCGCTGACACGCCACCCATAGTCGGGTCGGTCAACACCGAGACAAACGGCAGACGACGCGCCGACAACTGGGTCAAGGCGGCCGAGGTCTTAGCCATCTGCATCAACGACAACAGACCTTCCTGCATCCGCGCCCCGCCACTGGCCGAAAAACAGACGAAGGCCTTTTTACCCTTAATCGCCGCATCGATGCCACGCACAAAGCGTTCGCCCACCACCGAGCCCATCGAACCGCCCATAAAACTGAACTCAAACGCGGCCACCACCATAGGCACGCCGTGCACCGCACCCTCCATCACCACCAAGGCATCCTTTTCATCGGTTGCCTTCACCGCATCGGTGATCCGGTCGGCATAACTCCGGCTGTCCTTAAATTTCAGCGTATCCACCGGCTGCACGCTGGCACCGATCTCGCTGCGCCCTGCCGCATCCAAAAACAAATCGAGCCGCTGCCGCGCGCCTATCCGGTGATGATGATCACACTTAGGACACACCTGCGCATTAGCCTCCAGATCGGCGCTATAAAGCACCTCCTCACAGGCCGGACATTTACTCCACAGGCCCTCAGGGACCACCTTGCGTGCTGCAGGATCGCCACCGAGGCGGCGTTGAATCTTGGGACGAAGAATCTTCTGAAACCAACTCATTATTTAACTCCTTCATCAAGGGCCGCGCGCACGCCGGCCACAAAACCCTGCACCCGCGCGATCACCTGATCGCGCGGACTAGACTCAATCTCTTGCACGATACGCGAGCCGATCACCACCGCATCGGCCACCTGGCCCACCTGCCGCGCCGTCTCCGCATCGGTAATGCCGAATCCTACACCCACGGGCAGCCCCGTGGCCGCTCGAATCGCCGGCAGGCGCGCCGCCACCTCGGTCAGATCGAGCGTCGCCGCGCCGGTCACGCCCTTGAGCGAGACATAATAGACGAAGCCCCGCGCATGACGCGCCACCACCTCGACCCGCGCCGCAGAGGTCGTCGGCGCGAGCAGATAGATGTTATCGATCCCCACCGCCGCGCACTGCGCTGCGAACGCAGTTGACTCCTCCGGCGGATAATCCACCGTCAACACGCCATCGACCCCCGCCGCCGCCGCTGTGCTGCAAAAGCGCGCATAGCCCATAGACTCAATCGGATTGGCATAGCCCATCAACACCACCGGCGTCGTCGTATTTGTCTGACGGAACTCGGCCACCTGCGCGATCACATCGACCAGCCCCACGCCCTGTTTCAAGGCCCGCTCACTGGCGCGTTGTATGGTCGGCCCATCGGCCATCGGGTCCGAAAATGGCACGCC
>QYQG01000039.1 GCA_007280375.1 Betaproteobacteria bacterium | reverse complement strand
TAAAGGGGCCAGGCTCGAATTTCTGCAGGCCAACTCGGTCTCGTCAGGGTCAAACTTACCGGCCGGCAGCTCGATAAAATCGCGGTGTAAGGGATAGCGATGCTGGCGTTCCAAGAGGATATCGCCGTTATCGAACAACGGGAATCAATGGAGTCTGACCCCATTGATTCCAGATGTTGATTCTCTTTACAGATGCCTATTTCGTTTACCTAGCAAAATGCTTGTATAAACTATATCAATCGCTTATATTCGAATTCGCTTGAACAACATTAACAACTGGCGTTGCGCCGAAGAGAGTGCCGCTATGAACCTTTTTCGTTTTGTACTCACCCTGTGGCTCTGCGTCCCTTTGTTGGCGCAGGCCGCGTTTGATGCCTGTCTGGATTATTTCCCCAAGCAGCAGATACCGGTCACCCAAACGGTCGATGCGCAGGACCTGTGTTTTGACGGCTTTGCGGTGCTGCATTCAAAAACAACTAAGACGCCGATCTATGCCGTGGAGCGGTTGAATAAAGGCCGCATCCAAGAGGTGAAGGGCAAAAAGCGCACGAATCGTTTTTACGAGGAGGCGCGCGTGCCACACGAAGAACGCGCTCGGTTGGAGGACTATAAAGGTTCCGGCTATGACCGCGGCCATGTCGCTCCTGCGGGCGATATGGATACACCCGCTGCGATGGCGCACAGTTTTTCGCTGGCGAATATGGTCCCGCAAGTGGCGAAGCATAATCGCGGTGTGTGGAATAAGATCGAGCGCGATACGCGTAACTATGCGATGCAGGCGGCGGGCGATGTGTTTGTGTTTACCGGCCCGTGGTATGACCCCGCTAAACCTGCGGCGTATGCCGGACGCGTGCGCGTGCCGGATGTGCTATGGAAGGCCGTGTACGACGCGACTACCGGCCAGACTCGAGTGCATTGGAGCGAAAACGCCGAGACCGTTACGCCGCACGCGCTGGCTTACGACGAGTTTGTGGCGCGCACCGGGCTGAAGGTTTTTTGAACGGTTGCCGCGCGGATGGCGGCTAATCCGCGCTTAATCCGGCCAGCGTGATGCCGGTTTGACCGGCGAAGCTGAGCATGCGGTTGATGGCGTGGATGGCTCGTTGGCCGGTGGCAGGGTCGATGTGGATCTCGTTCGCGCCTGTTTCTAGGGCGTGCAGCACCTTGCGCAGGCCGTTCATGGCCATCCACGGGCAGTGGGCGCAGGAGACGCAGGTCGCGCCGACGCCGCCGGTGGGGGCTTCGAGCAATAATTTGCCGGGGGCTGCGGCTTGCATTTTGTAGAAGATGCCGTTGTCGGTGGCGACGATGAAGGTGGGGTTGGGCATCTCGGTCACGGCGCGGATGAGTTGCGTGGTCGAGCCGACGCGATCGGCTAAGGCAATGACTTCAAAGGGGGATTCTGGGTGAACGAGGATGGCGGCCTCGGGATGTTGGCGGTGTAGGGCGCGGATGCCGTCGGCCTTGAAGCGTTCGTGGATGACGCACGCGCCTTGCCAGAGCAGCATGTCGGCGCCGGTTTGCCGCTGGACATAGTCGCCGAGAAAACGGTCGGGGGCCCAGAGGATTTTTTTGCCTTGCGCGTGCAGGTGGGCGACGACCCGGACGGCGATGCTGGAGGTGACCATCCAGTCGGCGCGCGCCTTGACGGCGGCGGAGGTGTTGGCATAGACGACGACGGTGCGCTCGGGGTGTTGGTCGCAAAAGGCGGCAAATTTATCCGCCGGGCAGGAGAGGTCGAGCGAACATTCCGCGCCGAGGTCGGGCATTAGGACGCGCTTTTCAGGGCTTAAGATTTTTGCCGTTTCGCCCATAAAACGCACGCCGGCGACGATGAGGGTCTTGGCCTTGGCGGCGTGGCCAAAACGCGCCATTTCGAGCGAGTCGGAGACGCAGCCGCCGGTCTCTTCGGCGAGTCGTTGCAGGTCGGCGCTGGTGTAATAGTGCGCGACGAGGACGGCATCTTGCGCGATGAGTTGCGCCTTGATGCGGGCGGTGAGGTCAGCGCGTTCGGCGTCGGTCAGGGATTCTTCGACGACAGGCGGGATTGCGATGACGGGGAGTGTGTCGTTCATGGTGGCGAGATTTTACCGTGTTGGGCGATAATGGTGCGGCTTTGTGGCGGTGTAATGGAGACGGTATGGATGATGTGCGTCTAGCGGTGGCCGAGTGTTCGGCGGCGACGGTGCGCGAGCGGCTTAATCGCGGCGCGTCGGGTAATGTGAGCGTGCGCCACGGCGCGGGCTTTTTGATTACGCCGTCGGGCGTAGCGTCGGATCAGGTGCGCGCCGATCAGGTGGTGCAGGTGGCGATGGATGGCGCGTTTGAAGGCGCGCTGAAACCGTCGAGCGAGTGGCGTTTTCATCGCGACATCTACGCGGCGCGGCCGGAGGTGGGCGCGGTGGTGCATGTACATTCGACCTTTGCCACCTCGCTAGCCTGTCTGCGGCGAGGGATCCCCGCGTTTCATTACATGGTCTTGGCGGCGGGCGGCGTAGACATACGCTGCGCCGACTACGCCACCTTTGGCACCCAGGCCTTATCCGACGCGGTCTTGCTTGCGTTGCACGAGCGCCGCGCCTGCCTGATGGCCAACCACGGCCAGGTCGCCGTCGGTCGCGACCTCAACCACGCCCTCGGCCTCGCCGTCGAGGTCGAATCCTTGAGCGAACAGTTCTGGAACGCCAGCCTACTCGGCCAACCCGTCTTGCTCACCGAGACCGAGATGACCGCCGCCGCTGCGCAGTTTAAGGGTTACGGCCAGCAGGGCTGACGCCTTAAAAGCCCCCATGCGCTACAGCCGTAGGAGGCCAGCCCTCTGGCCGAAAACAATGTGTTTTCTAAAAGTTCGGCCAGGGGCTGGCCTCCTACGAGCGTTTTCATTCCGACCTCGTTATTTTGGCCTTGCCACGCCATCAAGCATACCGTAACATATCTGTCACAGCAGATATGTATACTCATAAATGCGCCAATTCAACCGTAATAATTTCGCCATAAATATGGATCAACAGATGTTTTTCGAGGCCTTGAACGACCCTATCCGGCGCCGCATCTTAGCGTTATTGCTGGAGGCGGATGAGCGTTGCGTGTGCGAGATGTATGGCGTGCTGGACGCCGCGCAGCCTAAGGTCTCGCGTCATCTGGCGGTATTGCGTAAGGCCAACTTAGTACTGGCGCGACGCGATGGGGTGTGGATGCATTACCGCATCCACCCCGATCTGCCGGCGTGGGCATTTCGTTGTCTGTTGCACATGAAGGACGGCCTGCCGTCCGTATCCGTATCCGCGACCCCCTCCATCACCTGCGCGCCGTGCGCTGACTAAAAGGAAACCCTATGACCGCCACCGTTCTCATCCTCTGCACCGGCAACTCCTGCCGCTCCCAGATGGCCGAAGTCCTTCTCAATCACGACCTCGCCGGTCTAGTGCGCGCGGTCTCCGCCGGCACCAAGCCGCAGCCCAAGGTGGCTGATGGCGCCATCGCCGCCCTTAAAGACGCCGGTTTGATGACCGATGGCCTGTATCCCAAGGATGTCGATGTGTTCATGAACGAGGACATCGACCTCGTCGTGACCGTCTGCGACAACGCCAAGGAGACCTGCCCGATCTTCCCGCGCCCGGTAAAGTCCATCCATCTGCCTTTCCACGACCCGCACGGCGAGCCGCTGGAGAACTTCCTCGCGGTGCGTGATGATATCCGTGCGCGGCTGATCCCCGCCGTGCGTGCGCATCTGGCCCTCTAAGAAAGTGACAACCATGTCTGAGACCGCGATGAATGTGTTGTTCCTCTGCACGGGTAATTCCGCTCGCTCTATCCTCGCAGAGTCCGTCCTCAATAGCCTTGGCGTCGGCCAGGGCCGCTTTCGCGCTTACAGCGCCGGGAGCCACCCCTCCGGCACGGTGCATCCGTTCGCGCTGGACCTGTTGACGAAAAATCATTTTTCGACTGAGGGCCTGCGCAGCAAATCGTGGGATGAGTTCGCCCAATCTGGCGCACCTGAATTGGATTTTGTGTTTACCGTCTGCGACGATGCGGCGGGCGAGGTTTGCCCGGTCTGGCCCGGCCAGCCGGTGATTGCACACTGGGGCGTACCCGATCCGGCCGCCGTCGTGGGTGACGAGGAGGCGCAACGGCACGCCTTTTTTATGGCACTCAACCAATTGAGTAACCGCATCGGCCTGTTCGCCAGCTTGCCTTTCGATAAATTGGATAGGCTCAAGCTCCAACACGCGCTCAACGAGATCGGCCGCGCATGACGCTGCCCCGTAAACTCGTTGCCGAGGCCTTGGGCACGGCCTTCTTGCTGGCCGTGGTGGTGGGTTCCGGGATCATGGCCGAGCGGCTGGCGGGTGGCAATGTCGCCATCGCCCTGCTGGCCAATACCGTGGCGACAGGCGCGGGGTTGGTGGCCTTGATCCTCACCTTTGGGCCGATCTCCGGTGCGCAGTGTGCGCCAGATGTCATGCGGCCACACGCCGAGCGCGATCAATAGACTTACCTATGCTGGAGACCTTCGCTCGTTGGCTCAGCTTCGACCTGTTCGGCCTCGTTCCGGGCAGTCCTTGGGGCGAGGCGGTGCGTTTCTTCCTCTACGATGTCCCCAAGGTCTTTCTGCTCTTGGTCATCGTGGTCTTCGTCATGGGCGTGGTGCACACCTGGGTCTCGCCCGAACGCACCCGTGCCTGGCTGGCCAACCGACCGCTGGGCCTGGGCAATGTCATGGCGGCGTGTCTGGGCATCGTCACCCCGTTTTGTTCCTGCTCGGCCGTGCCCTTGTTCATCGGTTTTCTCTCTGCGGGCGTGCCCTTGGGGATCACCTTTTCCTTCTTGATCGCCGCGCCCATGGTCAACGAGATCGCGCTGATCTTATTGCTGGGCCTGTTCGGCTGGAAGGTCGCGGCGCTCTATCTCGTGCTCGGCCTCGGCGTAGCGATCTTCGCCGGTCTTATCATCGGTCGCCTGGGGATGGAACGACATTTGGAAGACTGGGTGCGCGCCATCCAAGTCAGCGCCGCGCCTGATTTAGACCGACGACTGACTTGGCGTGACCGCGTCCGGCACGGCACGGCGCATGTGCGAGAGATCGTCGGCCGCGTCTGGCCTTGGCTGATCGGCGGTATTGCCATCGGCGCGGGCATCCACGGCTATGTGCCGCAAGACCTGATGGCCGGCATCATGGGGCGCGATCAGTGGTGGGCGGTGCCGGCCGCCGTGTTGCTGGGCGTGCCCATGTATAGCAACGCCGCCGGCATCTTGCCGATCATCCAAGCCCTGCTCGGCAAGGGCGCGGCCCTAGGCACTACGCTGGCCTTTATGATGAGCGTCATTGCCCTCTCCCTGCCGGAGATGGTGATCCTGCGTAAAGTCCTAAAGCCGCCCCTGATCGCCGTATTTGTCGTCGTAGTGGCCACTGGCATCATGCTGGTCGGTTTCGTTTTTAATGCTGTCCTGTAAGGTATCCACATGTCTGATCTTCACCCGTCCATCGTCGCCCTCGTGTCGCTCGCCGCGAACATCGCCGCCAACCACCCCAAGCAGGGGCTGTGTCAGGTAGACCGACTGCGGGAATACGGCGTGGCCAAGACGCAGATCGACGCGGTGATCGAGATCGCCCGTCATATCCGCGATGAGGCCGCCCAAGCCCTAGACACCCAATTCGACGCGGCCTACGCGCCCGTCAAAGTGGACCCCTTCGCCAAGATCACCGTGATGCAGGCCGCGTGTTGCACACCGACGGCATCAGGCCAGTCCTGTTGCTAAACCTTTGGGGAAATCGCCATGAAAAACATCAAGGTCCTCGGCACGGGGTGCCGAAATTGTGAGACGACGGCCAAGCTGATCGCGGACATCGCTGCCACACTAGGCGTTGCCATCACGCTAGAAAAGGTCACCGACATGGCCGCTATTTTGGGTTACGGCGTGATGTCCACCCCCGGCGTGGTGATCGACGGTCGGGTCGTCCATGCCGGTGGCGTGCCCGATCGAAAGAAGGTCGAGGGCTGGCTTTAAGCTAGCCACACGCGCCGACCGCCCCGCAGGCGGTGCAGAAATCGCAACCGTCTTTTTTGATGACGGCGGCATTGCCGCATTCCTTACAGGGTTTGCCGCGCATCACGGGGGCAGGGGCGGAGGTGCCGGCGATGCGTGCGGCGGGGGTTTCGAGGATGCCCATTTGCACTAATGGAAAACCGTCTTCGTCCAGGATGCCGAGCATGGCGTAGCGGTGGATGATGAGGCGCGCGACATAGCCGACGGTGGACGGCCAGTTGGCCTGTTTACTACTGCCGGGCACGAAGGCCATGAAGTCGCCGAGCGGCTCTTGATAGTTGAGCAGCTTGCGCAGCTTCATCCCTATCCACGCCGGGTCGAGCACGCGCATGTCGAGGGAAAGCAGTTTGCAAAGGCCGTCTAGGGCGCGTGGATAGTCACCCGACAGCCACAGCGAATAGGGTCGCGTGACGCCATCGGGCAAGGTGATCTCCTTCAAGCCCAGCACGAAGTCGTCATCGGTGTGCGGGTTCTTGACATCGACCGTCCACGACAGCGTGCCGTCGGTGCCCGTCTTAGGTTCTTTGAGGCTGAACAAGGCGTCGAGCACCGGCGTGGGGTCATCGCTCTCTAGTGCGCCCAGTTGGTCGAGGTGCCAGCGCACCAGTTGTGCGACCGCCGCGACGATGCTGGGTACGGGACGCGGCTCGCCGTCGGGCGGAAAGGCGAGGGTGCAGGCGTCGTCACCACGGGTCTTGGCCAGCGTGTCGAGTTTGAGTTTTAGCCAAGCGCGATCGTTGGCGCGCATGTCCATCGACAGGGTCTTGGCCAGCGCGCCGAGGCCGCGCGGTTGCTCGGCGCCGTTGATCCAGACCTCGAACGGCCATGCCTTGCCGTGACCATTTTGGATGTGCCCGACAAAGAGCGCGAAGCTGCCGTGCGGGTATTCCAGCATGTAGCTCCAGGCGAGGTTGCCGCCCGGCAATTTGGGGCGGCCCGGCCATTTGAGGCTGTCGAGCACCGGCGCGGGGATGGCCTTGATCTCGATACGGCGGTTGACATCGCCGATTGCAAAATCTTGCGGCGCGGCCTTCTCGGGCGCCAGCGATAGCACGCTGCCCAGCACCGCATTGGGGCGATAGGTGGTGATGCCCTTCAGCCCCGCCTTCCAGGCCGCCAGATAGAGGTCTTCAAAGTCGGAGAAGGGGTAGTTCTCCGGCACATTGACGGTCTTGGAGATGGCCGAATCGACGAAGGGCGCAACCACGGCGACCATCTCCATATGGCCCAAGGCGGAGATCTCCAGCGCGGTGATAAAGCTTGCCGGCAGGTGATCGGTGTCACCGCCCATCTGCTTGTACGCGCGCCAGGCGTGGTCTTCGACCTGATAGTCCTTATGGCCACCGTCGGGCATGCGCTTCTTGCGCGTGTAAAACCACGAGAACGGCGGCTCGATGCCATTGCTGGCGTTGTCGGCAAAGGCGAGCGAGATGGTGCCGGTGGGCGCGATCGACAGCAGGTGCGAATTGCGCAGGCCGTGTTGGCGGATATCGGCCTTCAGATCATCAGGCAGACGGCTGGCAAAGCCAGGGCTGGCCAGATACAGGTCGGCGTTAAAGAGCGGGAAGGCGCCGCGTTCTTGGGCCAAGGCGACCGAGGCGCGATAGGCCGTGT
>QYQG01000036.1 GCA_007280375.1 Betaproteobacteria bacterium | reverse complement strand
TGTATATCCTGGAGCTGTCCAACGGCCCGACCTTGGCGTTTAAAGACATGGCCATGCAGTTGCTCGGCAACCTGTTCGAGTACGCGCTCAAAAAGGCCGGACGCGCTATCAACATCCTCGGCGCGACCTCGGGCGACACCGGTTCGGCGGCCGAATACGCCCTGCGTGGCAAGCACGGCGTGCAGGTCTTTATGCTCTCGCCGGTGCAGGGCATGACCCGTTTTCAGCAGGCGCAGATGTACAGCCTGCCGGATGCCAATATCCACAACATCGCCATCCGGGGCGTGTTCGACCAGTGTCAGGACATCGTCAAGGCGGCATCTAACGACCTCGACTTTAAGGCGAAGTATCGCCTCGGCGCGGTCAACTCGATCAACTGGACGCGCGTTGTGGCGCAATCGGTCTACTACTTCAAGGCCTATTTCGCCGCCACCCAAGACAACGCCGAGCAGGTCAGTTTTGCCGTGCCCTCAGGCAACTTCGGCAACGCCTACGCCGCCCATTTGGCGCGCCAGATGGGCCTGCCTATCGCCCAGATCATCGCCGCGACCAACGAGAACGATGTGCTCGACGAGTGTCTGCGCACGGGTGTCTATCGCCCGCGCAGCGCGGCTGAGACGCAGCAGACCTCCAGCCCGTCGATGGATATCTCCAAGGCCTCCAACTTTGAACGCTTCGTGGCTGACCTGTGCGGTCGTGACAGCGCCCAGTTGGCGCGTCTGTGGCAGGCGATCGAGACGGGTGGCCAATTTGATCTCAAGGCCGAGGGTCTGTACGACCGATTGGCCGAGTTTGGTCTGGCCTCCGGGCGCAGTTCGCACGCGGATCGCATCAATACCATCCGTCGTGTCTGGGCGAGTAGCCAAGTGATGCTAGACCCGCATACCGCCGATGGCCTTAACGCGGGCTTGCCGCACAAGGCCGCAGGCATCGCTTTGGTGTGTCTGGAGACCGCGCTTCCCGCTAAGTTTGAGGATGCGATCCAAGAGGCCCTAGGTCGCGTACCAGAACGCCCGGCGGGGTTGGAGAACCTCGAAGACCTGCCGCAACGGCTGGTCACCTTGGACGCGGACGCGGATGCGGTGAAGGCGTTTATCGTGGCGAACGCAACGAAGGACTAGATAAACCGCATCGACAGATCGACGGCGCGGATATTCTTGGTTAGTGCACCGATCGAGATGCGATCGACGCCGGTTCGGGCAATGATGCGTACGGTGTCGATATCGATACCACCGGAGGCCTCTAACTGGGCGCGGCCCGCGTTGATATTGACGGCTTCTCGCAGTTGATCGGCACGAAAGTTATCGAGCAAGATCAGTTTTGCCCCTGCGTCTAAGGCCTCATTTAGCTCGGCGAGGGTCTCGACCTCGATCTGTAGCGTAATGTCCGGTGTCGCTAATCGGCGTGCGGCGGCGAGTGCGGCGCCTATCCCGCCGGCCGCTGCGATGTGGTTCTCTTTCAGCAAGATACCGTCAAACAGGCCGATGCGTTGGTTGTCGCCACCGCCCATACGCACCGCGTATTTGGATGCGATGCGCAGCCCCGGCAGGGTCTTGCGTGTATCGAGGATGCGCGCTTGGGTGCCGGCCACTGCGTCGACAAAGCGGCGCGTTTCGGTGGCGATGGCCGACAGGGTTTGTAAAAAATTCAGCGCGGGGCGCTCAGCGGTCAGGAGGGCGCGGGCGTTGCCGCTGACCTCGATCAAGAGCATCCCCGGCTCGATGTCTTCGCCATCGGCGGCCAGCCAAGTCATCGTGCAGGTGGGGTCTAGGGCGCGAAAGCAGGCCTCAAACCACGGTCGCCCGGCCAGAACTGCCGCCTCACGGCTGGTCACCTGTGCGGTCGCGGTCTGTTCGGCGGGCAAGAGTTGTGCGGTTAGGTCGCCTGTGCCTATGTCTTCGGCAAGGGCGGCGCGGCAGTTCTCAGTGATGGCGGTTGCGAGGGCGTTTTTCATGGAGGCGGATTGTAATGGTTGAAAAGGAAAAATATCTCCCCATCTAATGTGTTATCTAAACATTATCAGGAACAACGCCATGCGCTTTGACAAATTGACGACGCCGTTTCAGCAGGCGATCCAGGACGCCCAGAGCCTCGCGCTGGGGAATGATAATCCGTACATCGAGCCGTTGCATGTGTTGGCGGCGCTGTTGAATCAGGCCGAAGGCGGGGCGCGGGCCTTGCTGCAACGCGCTGGGGTGCGCGTACCGGCCTTGCTGACGGCGATCCAGAAGGCCTTAGATCAACTGCCCAAGGTGGAGGGCGATCATGCCGAGGCGCAGGCCTCGCGCGAGTTGACTACGCTCTTCAACCTAACCGATAAAGAGGCGACAAAACGCGGCGATGCCTTTATCGCTAGCGAGTTGTTTTTGCTCGCGGCGGTGGCGGACAAAGGCGACGCGGGGCGCATCTTTAAGCAACACGGCGCGGATCGTGCCCATCTGGAGGCGGCCATCGACGCGGTGCGTGGCAGCGAAAAGGTGGGTTCTGCCGATGCTGAGGGGCAGCGCGAGGCCTTGAATAAGTACACGCTAGACCTGACCGAGCGCGCTCGCGCGGGTAAGCTGGACCCGGTGATTGGCCGCGATGACGAGATCCGCCGTGCGATCCAGGTCTTGAATCGGCGCACTAAAAATAACCCGGTGTTGATCGGCGAGCCGGGCGTGGGCAAGACGGCGATCGTCGAAGGCTTGGCGCAACGCATCATCAATGGCGAGGTGCCGGAGACCTTGAAGGACAAGCGCGTCTTGGTCTTGGATATGGCGGGCTTGTTGGCGGGCGCGAAGTATCGCGGCGAGTTTGAGGAACGCCTGAAGTCGGTGTTGAAAGAGGTCAGTCAAGACCAAGAGCGCATCATCTTGTTTATCGACGAGTTGCACACCATGGTCGGCGCGGGCAAGGCCGAGGGCGCGATGGACGCGGGCAATATGTTGAAACCGGCCTTGGCGCGCGGTGAGTTGCATTGCATCGGCGCGACCACGCTGGACGAATATCGTAAATATATCGAAAAAGATGCGGCATTGGAAAGGCGCTTCCAAAAGGTGCTGGTCGATGAGCCGTCGGTGGAATCGACCATCGCCATCTTGCGTGGCCTGCAAGAAAAATATGAGCTGCATCATGGCGTGGACATCACCGACCCGGCCATTGTCGCGGCGGCGGAGTTATCGCATCGCTACATCACCGACCGTTTCTTGCCCGATAAGGCGATCGATCTGATCGACGAGGCGGCCTCGCGCATCAAGATGGAGATCGACTCTAAACCGGAGGTGATGGACAAACTCGACCGGCGTTTGATCCAGTTGAAGATTGAGCGCGAGGCGGTCAAACGCGAAAAGGATGAGGCCTCTAAAAAACGGATGTCTCTGCTGGAAGATGAGATCCGTAAGTTGGAAAAAGAATACGCCGACCTAGACGAAATCTGGAAATCCGAGAAGGCTAGTGTGCAAGGTTCGGCGCACATCAAGGAGGAGATCGACCACCTGCGTAGCGAGATGGCGGACCTGCAACGGCAGGGCAAACTCGATAAGGTGGCGGAGATCCAATATGGCCGCTTGCCAGCCTTGGAGACACAACTGAAACAGGCCGAGGCGGCCGGCGATGGGGGTGAGAAGCGCAGTTTTAAGTTGTTACGCAAGGAGGTCGGCGCGGACGAGATCGCCGAGGTGGTGTCGCGTGCGACCGGCATCCCGGTAGCCAAGATGTTGCAGGGCGAACGCGATAAATTGCTGGCCATGGAAGACAAGTTGCACGCGCGTGTGATCGGTCAGGATGAGGCGGTGCGCGTGGTGGCGGACGCGATTCGTCGTTCGCGCTCCGGCCTGTCGGATCCCAATCGACCCTATGGCTCTTTCTTGTTTTTGGGGCCGACCGGCGTGGGCAAGACCGAGTTGTGCAAGGCCTTGGCCGATTTCCTGTTTGACTCGCAAGATCACTTGATCCGCATCGACATGAGTGAGTTCATGGAGAAGCATTCGGTCGCGCGCTTGATCGGTGCGCCGCCCGGTTATGTGGGCTACGAGGAAGGTGGCTATCTGACCGAGGCGGTGCGCCGTAAACCGTATAGCGTCATCTTGTTGGATGAGGTCGAGAAGGCGCATCCCGATGTGTTTAATGTCCTGTTGCAGGTCTTGGATGACGGTCGTCTGACCGATGGTCAGGGACGGACGGTGGACTTTAAAAACACGGTGATTGTGATGACCTCGAACCTCGGTTCGCAGATGATCCAGCAGATGGAGGGCGACGATTATCAGTTGATTAAACTGGCGGTTCTGGGCGAGGTGAAGTCGTACTTCCGTCCGGAGTTTATCAACCGTCTCGATGATGTGGTGGTATTCCATGCCTTGGATGAGTGCCATATCGCATCGATTGCGCGTATCCAGTTGCAGTATTTGGAGAAACGCTTGGCGCAAATGGATATGCATCTGGAGGTCAGCGAGGCTGCGTTGGCGGAGATCGCCAAGGCCGGTTTCGATCCGCTCTATGGCGCGCGGCCTTTGAAACGCGCGATTCAGGCCGAGATCGAAAACCGTCTTGCCAAGGAGATTCTTGCGGGCCACTTTGCGGCCAAGGACACCATCCGCATCGCCCTAGACGGCGGGGTGTTTCGCTTTAGCAAGGGGTGACTGTTTTATGCGTTTTCGTCGCTCCCGCGTAGGCGGGAGCCTAGGCCCCACCCTCTAATTTATGCGTCATTCCATGGGGTTTGATGAATGGGCTGGATTCCCGCCTGCGCGGGAATGACGAATAAATCAGATGTTTTTACTCTATTGGCCCTTGATCTATTTCCGTCGCGCGCTGATGACCCCCGGCAGGTGGGCGGCGCGGGTGAGGAAGCGGGTGAGTTGAGCGAGGTCTTGAACCTGCAGGGTGAGTTGCAGGCGGCTCTGGTCTTTGGCAGCGGTCTTTTGCATCTTTTGCACGCCGATCTTTTCTTGGTTGAGGAGGTCGGAGAGGTCGCGCAGGGGGTCGTGTTCGGCCTGTACGGTGAGCTCGCAGTCGATGTTGTAGGCGCCTTTAGGGTCGCGGGTGTTCCAGGCGGCTTCGAGGAGGCGGGCGCGGCGTTCGCTGCTTAAGTGACGCAGGGTGGCGCAGGTGGCACGGTGGATGGTGACACCACGGCCTTGGGTGGTGTAGCCGATGATGGGGTCGGGCGGGGCGGGGTGACAGCAACGCGCCAGTTGGGTAAGGAAACCACCCTCGCCGGCGATGAGGATGCTGCCGCTGGCGTTGTGTTTGCGGGCGCTAGGCAGTGACTTTACAGGCGGCGGGGCGAAGTGTGCCTTGAGGCTGCGTTCGAGTTGACCGGCCCCGATCTCACCGCGTCCTAGGGCGGCGTAGAGCTCGTCCTGTTGGGTGAATTTTAGTTTTTCGGCAACCTTGTCGAGCCCGATCTGGCCTAGGCCCAAGCGATGCAGTTCGCGTAGCAAAAGCTCGCGCCCTTCTTCGGCCATGCGGTCGTGTTCTTGCAGGCGAAACCATAGCCTGACCTTGTTGCGGGCGCGGCTGGTCTTGAGGTAGCCGAGCGAGCTGTTCATCCAGTCGCGGCTGGGTTGGCCGTGTTGGGTGGTGAGGATCTCGACCCGCTGGCCGGTCTTGAGCGCGGTATCGAGCGGGACTAAGATGCCGTCGACCTTGGCACCTCGGCAACGGTGGCCGAGGTCGGTGTGCAGGGCGTAGGCGAAGTCGAGCGGCGTTGCGCCTTGTGTCAAGGCGATGACGCGGCCTTGCGGCGTTAAGGCGAAGACATCGTCTTGAAACAGTTCGTGGTGAAAGTGGTGGGCGAGGGCGTCGCTGTCGGCGATCTCTTGTCGCCAAGCGAGGAGTTGGCGTACCCAGGCGATCTTTTCTTGCAGGTGGGCATTGTTGCCCCCCTCTTTGTAACGCCAGTGCGCGGCGACGCCGAGTTCGGACTCATGGTGCATGGCGTGGGTGCGGATCTGCACCTCTACGGCCTTATCTTCGGGGCCGATGACGGCGGTGTGTAGGCTTTGGTAGCCGTTGCCTTTGGGGCGCGAGATGTAGTCGTCGAACTGGCCGGGGATGGGTTGCCAGAGGCTGTGCACAATGCCGAGGGCAAGATAGCAATCTTTGCTGTCTTCGACGAGGACGCGCACGGCGCGGATGTCGTAGAGTTCGTCGAAGTGGAGCGATTTTTGGCGCATCTTGGCGAGGATGCTGGCGATGTGTTTGGGGCGACCGGCGACTTCGAACGGGTCGAGTTAGGCCTCGCTGAGGGCGGTCTTTAGCTGCTGCACGATGCTATTGATGGATGTCTCGCGGTCATGGCGTTTCGCGTCGAGTTGACGCGCGATGGCCTGGTAGGTGTCCGGTTCGAGATAGCGGCAGGCGAGGTCTTCGAGTTCCCATTTGAATTGCCAGACGCCGAGGCGATTGGCGAGGGGGGCGTAGAGGGCGCGTGCTTCAAGGGCGATCCGCGTTTGCGTCGCGGGGTCGGCGTGGGCGATCTCGTGCAGGGTTTGGGTGCGCTCGGCGAGCTTGATGATGACCACGCGCAGGTCGTCGGACATGGCTAAGAGCATGTGCCGTAGGGTTTCTTCTTGACCGCCTTCGACCTCGGATAGGAGGCTGTCCATGTGGTTGAGTTTGGCGGCGCCGAGGGCGAGCGCGGCGAGGTTGGGGCCGTAGCGTTTGCTGAGGCTGTCGCGGTTGAGGCGTTCTTCGGGGAGGTGGGAGAGCAGTGCGGCGGCGAGGGTCTCGCTGTCAAAGCCCATGCGGGCTAGGCGTTGCGCCGCGCCTAGGGCGTGGTCTTTATTGGCAGTTGCCGCGAGATCAGCCCACGCGAGGCGGATGAGGGCAGCGTGTTCGCCGTGGCGGGCCTCGAGATGATCTAGCCAGTCAGCGGCCGTTTGTGATGCGCCCTTGGCCACGGTTTACCAGAGTTTCCACCACGGTGCGTTTGCCTTGGGACCTGAGAGCCATACGCTGTTGGGGTAGTTTTGTTTGAGGACGCGCAGGGCATCGGCCTGTAGGTCTTTCATGCCGAGGTGTCCATAGCTTTGCGCCATCACGGCGAGGGCTTCTTCTGCCGATGCGGTGGCGGCATAGTGTTCGATGACATATTTAGCGCGGTTGGCCGCTGCAACATAGGCGCCACGTGTGAAGTAGTAATGCGCGACATGGAGTTCGTGCGCGCCTAAGGCGTTGACTAGGTAGTGCATCCGGCCACGGGCGTCTGCGCTGTATTTGCTGTCTGGGTAGCGTTGCACTAAGGCATTGAAGGCGAGGAAGGCCTCGTGCGCGGCACGCGGGTCGCGTTCGCTGAGGTTTTGGCTGCTAAGACGGGCGAGGAGGCCGTTGTCTTCGATGAAGTTGACCATGCCTTTGAGGTAGAGGGCGTAGTCTACATGCGGGTGGGCGGGGTGTTGTTGGATGAAACGGTCGAGCGCGGCTAAGGCCGATTCGGGTTCGTTGTCTTTGTAGTAGGCGTAGGCGACTTCGAGTTGCGCTTGCGAGGCGTGGCTGCCGTAGGGGTAACGCGATTCGAGCTTTTCGAACAGCTTGATGCCTTGTTCGTAGTTGCCCTCGGAGACGGCCTCTTTGGCCTGGGTGAAGAGTTTTTGTGCGGACCAGGCCTTGGTCTCGTCGATCTGCTCGGGGAGCAGGCTACAACCTGACATGACGATGGCGAGGAGAAGAGCGGTTAGAATGCGGGTCATGGCGTGGTCTTAGGAAAGACAAGGATTGCGCGATTATGCCACGACCTGCTGTTTATGGCCGCGCTTATGAACTGAAACCCATGACTGATACCCGTTACTTCGAAATTCCCGCTGAATTATCTGGCCTGCGCTTAGATCAGGTGGTGGCACGCCTGTTGCCGGAGTATTCACGCGGCCGCTTGCAGGCGTGGATAGAGGCGGGACAGATTACCGTGGGCGGGCGGACGGTGGCGGTACGGCATAAGGTGTATCGCGGCGATCAGCTCTGCGTGCAGGTGACGCCGATGCCCCAAGAGGCCGATCACGCGCCCGAGGCGATTGCGCTGACGGTGGTGTTCGAGGATGAGCATCTGTTGGTGATCAATAAACCGGCCGGTCTGGTGGTGCATCCGGGCGCGGGTAACTGGACGGGGACGCTGATGAATGCCCTGTTGCACCATGGCCCTGACGCGGTGAACCTGCCGCGTGCAGGCATCGTGCATCGACTCGATAAGGATACGACGGGCTTGCTGGTGGTGGCCAAGACCTTGATCGCGCATACGGCCTTGGTGCGTGATTTGCAGGCGCGGCAGGTCAAGCGCATCTATCAGGCCGTGGCGGTGGGGCGATTCGCGGCGGCCTCGGGGACGGTGGAGGGCGCGATGGGCCGTCATCCCACGCAACGCACGCGCATGGCGATGGTCGCCAGCGGCAAACCGGCGACCACGCATTGGCGGGTGCTGCGCCAGTTCGCGGCGGCGACGCATATAGAGTGTCGATTGGAGACTGGCCGCACCCATCAGATTCGTGTCCACATGAACCATCTGGGTCACCCCTTGCTGGGCGATCCGGTCTATGGCGGACGGCGCGTGGTGACACCGTTTCCGCGCCAGGCCTTGCACGCGTGGCGTTTGGGGTTGAACCACCCGGTGAGCGGCGTGGCGATGCAGTGGGAGGCGGACTTGCCGGACGATATGCAGCGGCTTTTACAGGACTTGGCGGATGCCGGTTGAAACGCTGATCCGCCCCGCTTGGCCCGCGCCCGCCTCGGTGCGGTGTTTTATGACGACGCGCGCGGGTGGGGTGAGCCTGCCACCGTTTGATAGCCTGAATCTGGGGGCGCATGTGGGCGATGACCCGGTGGCGGTGGCGGCGAATCGTGCCGTGTTGCGTGCGCATCTGCCGGCGGAACCGTTGTGGCTGAACCAAGTGCATGGGGTGGCGGTGGCTGAGCCGGGGCGTGATGCTGCAGGCTGTGAAGGCGATGCGGCCATGACGCGCACGGCGGGACAGGTCTGTGCGGTGATGACCGCGGATTGTCTGCCGGTGTTGTTGTGTGATCGTGCGGGGACGGTGGTGGCGGCGGCGCACGCCGGGTGGCGCGGTCTGGCGGCAGGGGTGCTAGAGGCGACGCTGGCACGCATGGGCGTGACTTCTAGCGAGGTCTTGGTCTGGTTAGGCGCGGCGATCGGCCCGGCGGCCTTTGAGGTGGGGGCCGAGGTGCGTGCTGTCTTCGTGGCACAACACGCGCAGGCGGCCACGGCCTTTGTGCCGCACGGCGAACGGTTTATGGCGGATATCTATGCCTTGGCGCGGATGCGCCTCGCGGCGGCGGGGGTGACCGCGGTGTATGGGGGTGGGCTCTGCACCTATACGGATGCGGCGCGCTTTTTCTCCTATCGCCGCGAGGGTTGCACCGGGCGGATGGCGAGCGTGATCTGGCTGGCTCGTTAGCGCGAGTCTTTTTTCCGTCTGTTAAATCGGCTCTATGTGATTTGGAGTAGGTGTCCGCCCTGTAGGGAACGCGGGCTTCAGCCCGCCAGCAGGCGAGACGCCCGCGCTCCCACGGCACTTTTTATCTCGCCAAGCGACCGTATGCACGCAAGTCGGTCGTTTACTGGCGCCTCCCCCTTCAAGGGGGAGGCTGGGAGGGGGATGGGTGATAATTCAAAATAGTCAAATGGTTACACTGGCAATGCTGATGGCTAGGTACCTAGGGTCATAAGATGGGTGATGGCCAACGCGGTGGGCGACCAGCGCCCGCTGCTGCCGACCAAGAGGGCATCCAAGGCGTCACAGTGTGTGTGGTCGTCTGTCAGGTAGCAGGCCAGGCTGGACATGGGACGACCACATGGGACGACCCTTAGGCGGCGTTCACGATGAAGTCGATCATGACCCCGTCTGCGCCTTGCTCCAGATAGTTGATCTCGACGCGATCACCGTAGCGGGCCTGCATCTGTTGTAACAAGGGGAGCGGGTTGTGATCGTTGACAAAGCGCATACGCTCGCCGGGCATTAGGCTGTCTAAGGCGCCGAAGATGGCCGCGTGACGGAAGCGTTTGGCGATGCCGCGTGCGTCGAAGGCGTAGATGCTGTCGGCGCGGTTGTGATTGTGGGTGTGAACGGGGATGTTGATTTGTGTTTGCTTATCAGTTTGCATATGCAATCTCGGTGGCGGTTAAGGAGCGCGTATGCTCGCTTAATCGCCCCGAGACGGCATTGACAAAAGTCAGCTATCCACGAGGGCTAACGGTGTGGGCAGGATGGCCGTGCGTGTTTATTTTGCCGCTAGTGCGCGGGCGATGCTTTCGTCCAATTGCGCGGCGGCCTTTTTCATCGCGTCGGCGAGTTGCGGCTCTAGCATGCCGGCCATCATGCCGGCGTTGATGCGCGAGATGATGACGCGGCCATCGCTCATGCCGTAGACCGAGACGCTGCACGGCATCAGGGCGGAGACATAGCGGGTCTCGTCTTTTTTCAGCAAGGGCACGGTGTATTTGCCGCTGGTGAGTTCGAGGATGACCAAGCCGCCGGGGATCTGCACGCCTTTTTTGGCGAGCCGTTCGCCGAGGTTGATCTCGGCGACGATATTCCAGCCGTCTTTGGTTAATTGCTCTTGCAGACCCTTGAGCGTGGTGGCGAAGTCGGCCCGGCTGACATCCTCAACGACAATGGCGCGCGGGTTAACGGGTGGGTTAACGGG